>DFYN01000036.1:3935-8112 GCA_002383615.1 Anaerolineaceae bacterium UBA4081 | reverse complement strand
TGCTCAGCAACGCCTGGAGCGGACTACGCCACTTGCTCTCAACCAGCTTCCCCATGTTGTACGCCTTTGATGAAGCCATCATCTCTGCTGAGGTAGCGTGCGCCAAGCCCGGGCAGGATATCTTCCAGTTGACCTGCCAGCGCCTGGGTGTGGAACCCGGAGAGGCGGTGTTCTTGGATGACTTTGAGGAGAATATTGAAGGCGCACGTAAGGCAGGTTTGCACACTGTCCATTTCCTCACCTCGCGCCAGGCACGCGCAGATATTGCCGCCCTGCTGAATGCCTGACGAACACCTGCTAACGTCTTTGGCAGCTGCTGAGCATCTGGTGATTGGCGTGCTGGCAGACACCCACGTGCCAGACCGCTTGCCCGGGCTGCGACCGCAGGTCCTGGATATATTCACAAAAGCGCAGGTCAACCTCATCCTGCACGCCGGCGATATCTGTGAACAGCGGGTTTTGGACACACTGGCAGCGGTTGCACCCGTGATTGCCGTGAAAGGCAACCGCGATTGGGTGTTTGGCGCCAGCCTGCCCGCCCTCTGGCAGGGTGTGTTGGGCGGCGTGCCCACCGCGCTGCTGCACGGACATGGCAACCTGCTGGATTACTGGCGCGACAAGGCTGCCTACCTGACGCGCGGTTACGCCTTTGAACGGTATGCCAGCCTGACACATGCCTGGGCGCCTGATGCCCGCCTGTTGGTGTTCGGGCATTCCCACACAGCGGAAAACCGGCAGGTGGGTGAGCAGGTGTATTTCAACCCCGGCTCAGCCTGTGTCAGCGAACAGCGCGGGAAGCCGCCGACTGTGGGCTTGGTGAGGATCGACNNTCCCTGGCAATTTCTTGACCTTCTGCCGTCTAGTTGATATAATCATAAGTTGCGCAACCCGGCAACTGTCCGGGATGGTATCGTATTTATATTTTAGCCTTGATGTTCCAGGAGACCCGAATGGCAACAGTTCTGCCGACAAAATCCTACGCGCGCATTCCTTCTGTATTCAACCTCCCGGACCTCATCGAAGTTCAACTGACGTCTTTTAAACGGTTGAAGGATGATGGTCTGACTGAACTCTTTGAAGAGATCTCACCGATTGAATCCTACAATAAGGGGATGAAGCTCTACTTCCCCAGCTCCTCACCAGAATCCAAACAGTGGAACCTGAAGTACTGGTTCGATGCCCCCAAGCATTCCATCGACGAGTGCGTGGAACGGGATATGACCTATGCCTCGCCACTGTACGTGACAGTCTTGCTGGCGGGTCCCGATATCCCCGAACCCAAAACGTCTGATATCTTCCTGGGCGAATTCCCTGAGATGACAGAAAAGGGTACCTTCATTATCAACGGCACCGAACGTGTGGTGGTTTCCCAGCTTATCCGTTCGCCGGGTGTGTACTTTGAAGCGCCCACCGACCGGGCAACCGGTCAACGCATGGCGATGGCGAAACTCATTCCGGATCGCGGCGCCTGGATGGAATTTGAGACCAAGAAGAATGACTCGCTCATCCTCAAGTTCAACCGCAAGAAGACCGTGCCCATCACCATCTTCCTGCGCGCCCTGGCAGCCATGAGCGACGGGTTGGACCACAGCCCGTTCAAAACTGGTTCAGACGAAGAATTGATGGCGATCTTTGCGGATGTGGATAACAACCCTGACAGGCTGTCTATTCCGTCCACTATGCGTCTGGAACCACCCTGGAATAAGGAAAACTACCCCGGCGCCCACTCGGTTGCTGAAATGGCGCTGCTGGAGTTCTTCAAGCGCATGCGCCCGGGCGAACCGGTCACGCTGGACAATGCCCGCGCCTTCATG
Organism: Anaerolineaceae bacterium UBA4081; assembly: GCA_002383615.1. GTDB lineage: Bacteria > Chloroflexota > Anaerolineae > Anaerolineales > Anaerolineaceae > UBA4081. The sequence goes on along the minus strand of DFYN01000036.1, from coordinate 6,298 downwards.
CTGGAGCAGTTGTTTGACCAGCGCCATTATGACCTGGAGCGCGTCGGACGTTACAAACTCAACCAGAAACTGGACCTGACCGCGCACATCCCGGTCACGCACCGCACGATTACCGCATTTGATATTGTCTATATTGTCCGCCGTATGATCCTGATTAACAATGAGAAGGAAGATAAGGACGATATTGACCATCTGGGTAACCGGCGCGTGAAGACTGTCGGCGAGTTGATCCAAAACAAGCTGCGCATTGGTTTGCGCCGCATGGAACGCGTGATTAAAGAGCGCATGTCCATCCGCAGCGACCAGGAACCCGCCACGCCCTCCTCCCTCGTCAACATTCGCCCGGTGGTGGCATCCTTACGCGAGTTCTTCGGCTCCAGCCAACTATCGCAATTCATGGACCAGACCAACCCACTGGCAGAACTGCGCCACAAACGCACCCTGTCTGCCCTCGGTCCTGGTGGTCTACGCAGGGAACGCGCTGGCTTTGACGTCCGCGATGTACATCATTCGCATTACGGTCGCATTTGCCCAATTGAAACACCGGAAGGTCCAAACATTGGTCTGATTGGTCGTCTGGCGAATTATGCCCGCGTCAACCCGTATGGTTTCATCGAGACCCCTTATCGCCGCGTCTTGAAAGCATTGCAGTCGGACGACCCGCGTTTGCTGGGTCGCAAACTGCGCGAGAGCGAGCCGCTGGTGGATGAAACCACTGGTGAGGTCATTGCTGAAAAAGACGCCCGCATTGTCAAATCCATGCTGCCGGCGATTAAGAAGCTCAAACGCACCATTTTCATTGTGCCTTTTGTCTCTGCTGACGTAGATTACCTGTCCGCGGATGCGGAAGATAAGTTCGTCATTGCGCAGGCAAATACCCCCCTGACGCCTGACGCTGAATTTGCCGAAGTCAAGAATATTTCCTGCCGCTACCACAGCGATTTTGTGCTGCAAGGCGCAGAAGCCATCCAGTACATGGATGTTGCCCCGCAGCAGGTTGTGGGTATCAGCGCCTCGCTCATCCCCTTCCTTGAGCATGATGACGCCAACCGGGCGTTGATGGGTTCCAACATGATGGCGCAGGCAGTTCCGCTAATTGCACCTGAAATCCCCTTGATTTCGACCGGTATGGAGCGCTTTGCGGCAATTGACTCCGGTCAGGTGATGATTGCGGATGAAGATGGCGTAGTGGTTTCAGTCACAGGCGACAAGATTGTCGTCAAAGGCGAGAAGAGCGGCGAATTGCGCACCTACACGTTGCGAAAATATCACCGTTCCAACCAGTCCACCTGTATTGACCAACGACCCGCAGTCGTCAAAGGTCAGTTCGTGCACAAGAACACCGTTCTGGCAGACTCCTCCTCCACTGTCCAGGGTTACCTGGCGCTGGGTCAGAATGTGGTTGTGGCATTCCTTTCCTGGGAAGGCGGCAACTTTGAAGACGCCATCCTGATCAGCGAGAAACTTGTCCAGGATGACCGCTTTACTTCCGTGCATATTGAAAAGTATGAAGTGGAAGCGCGCGACACCAAGCTGGGTCCAGAAGAAATCACCCGCGATATTCCCAATGTTGGTGATGACGCCATCCGCAACCTGGATGAAGAAGGCATCATCCGTATCGGCGCAGAAGTTGGCGCTAACGATATCCTGGTGGGCAAAATCACCCCCAAGGGTGAGAAGGAACTGACGCCGGAAGAGCGCCTTTTGCGCGCCATCTTCGGTGAGAAGTCCCGCGATGTCAAGGATACCTCCCTGCGCATGCCGCATGGCGAGCGCGGTATTGTGGTGGACGTCAAGAAGTTCACCCGTGATGACAACATTGAACTGTCCGCTGGCGTGGACGTCATGGTGCGGGTGTCGGTTGCCCAGCACCGTAAGATTACCGCCGGCGACAAGATGGCTGGTCGCCATGGCAACAAGGGTGTGGTTTCCCGCGTGGTGTCTGTTGAGGACATGCCGTTCCTCGCAGACGGTACCCCGGTGGATATCATCCTCAACCCGTTGGGCGTCCCCGGTCGTATGAACATTGGTCAGGTGTTGGAAATGCACCTGGGTTGGGCAGCCTACCGATTGGGCTTCGTTGCAGAAACCCCGGTCTTTGACGGCGCGTCCGAAGCTGAAATCGAAGGCGAACTGGCACGTGCCTGGTTGATTGACGAAGCCTGGCGTGAAGTCGGCGAGGACGCCTGGAAATGGCTGAAGCAGGATGAGTATGATCCCCAATCCATCAAGGATGATGATGAAGTCCGCTTGATGTACCTTGAAGGCTGGTTGGAAGGTGAAAAAGTAGATCTCCTGCAGTTACGGTCAGAGCCGGGTTATGCCCGTCGCCAGGTATTGACAAAATGGCTGAAGGAAAAGGG
>DFYN01000036.1:0-3914 GCA_002383615.1 Anaerolineaceae bacterium UBA4081 | reverse complement strand
CGGAAGTTCGCACAATGGCTGAGAAACATGTCCTCGATACCGGCGAACCGCTGCCAATCCTTGGCAAGCAGGCGCTGCGTGATGGCAAGACCGGCTACCTGTATGACCAGCCTGTTACGGTAGGTGTGATGACCATGCTTAAGCTTCACCATTTGGTTGAAGATAAAGTTCATGCACGCTCCACAGGTCCATACAGCCTGGTGACTCAACAGCCCCTGGGCGGCAAAGCCCAGTTTGGTGGACAGCGCTTTGGCGAAATGGAAGTGTGGGCGTTGGAAGCTTACGGCGCTGCATACACCCTGCAGGAAATGCTCACGGTTAAATCTGATGATGTTCAGGGTCGCGTCAGCACCTATGAATCCATTGTCAAGGGCGAACAAATCCAGGAACCCAGCTTGCCGGCATCCTTCCGGGTGTTGGTCAAGGAACTGCAATCCCTGGGCTTGGCGGTGGAAGCCGTCATGGATAACGGCGAAATTATCCGATTTGGCAAGGATGAAGAGCGTGCCCGACCAGTTAAGATGGGCACTGGCTTGCTGAGTATCGGCGGCGATTACGAGGAGCTGCCAACCGGTCTACTTTAGGCGTAATTGAATAAATCAGCGCAACGAGGGTTTTTCCCGAAATCTTGACGATAACCCTTCCCCATGTTAGAATCCACCTTCGTTGCGCTGGATGAAGATGATGTAGCACTTGCTTTACAATGAGGTAAGCGGTGAAGCCATCAGAGAAGGCGATGGCTTTCCGTGTTAATAAACAACGTTCTAGGCAACTATTTTACGGAGGCAGAAAAACGTGCCAACAATCAATCAACTGATTCGAAAGGGTCGTGTGACCCGGAAGGCAAAAAGCAAGGCGCCCGCTTTGCAATACACCTTCAACAGCAATAAGCAGCGCCGCTATCGTCAGGATGAGGGCGCACCGCAGAAACGTGGCGTTTGCACCATCGTTAAGACCATGACGCCGAAGAAACCGAACTCTGCGCTGCGTAAAATTGCCCGTGTCCGTTTGTCGAATGGCATTGAAGTGACTGCGTACATTCCGGGTGAAGGTCACCAGTTGCAAGAGCACTCGGTGGTATTAGTCCGTGGTGGACGTGTCAAAGACTTGCCAGGCGTCCGCTATCACATCGTTCGCGGTACGCTGGATACTGCCGGCGTTGCCAAGCGCGCTCAGGGCCGCTCCAAGTACGGTGCCAAACGCGTCACCGCACCAGCTGCCAAGAAGTAGAGATTGGGAGAAGACTGAATGCGTCGTACCAAACCTGAAAAGCGGGAAATAGCTCCCGATACTAAGTTCCAAAGCATGGCTGTCACCAATCTGGTGCACCGCATTATGGAACGCGGCAAGAAATCCACCGCCTTACGCATCATGTATGCTGCGCTGGATATTGTTGAGGAGAAAGCGGGTCGTAATCCCATTGAAGTCCTCGAGATGGCGCTCAAGAATGTAGGACCTGTCATGGAAGTCCGTCCACGTCGTGTGGGTGGAGCGACCTACCAGGTTCCTATGGAAGTCCCCTCAGACCGCCGGATGACCCTTGCCATGCGCTGGCTTTTAGACGCCGCACGCGCTCGCACGGGTAAATCATTTGCTGAAAAACTTTCGGCAGAAATTTTGGATGCTGCTCAGAATCAGGGTGCGGCAATTCGCAAACGCGAAGAAACGCACAAGATGGCAGAAGCGAACCGCGCTTTCTCGCACTACCGTATGTAAGCGCGAACTTCATAATAATTTAATTGTAAACAAGTTAGGAGTAGGTCTGTACCATGGCTCGTCAGTTTCCGCTTGAGCGGTACCGTAACATCGGCATTATTGCCCACATTGACGCCGGAAAAACTACGACGACCGAGCGTATTCTTTTCTACACCGGTCGAACATACCGTATTGGCTCAGTCGATGACGGCACCACGGTTACAGACTGGATGGCGCAAGAACGTGAACGGGGGATTACGATCGTATCAGCTGCGGTGACGGCTGAGTGGAAGGGTCACCAAATCAATGTTATCGATACACCAGGACACATTGACTTCACTGCCGAAGTGCAGCGCTCTTTGCGCGTACTGGATGGCGGTGTGGTTGTATTTGACGCTGTCCAGGGTGTGGAACCCCAAAGTGAAACCGTTTGGCGCCAGGCAGACCGCTATAAAGTCCCGCGTATCTGCTTCGCCAACAAAATGGACCGCATGGGCGCGTCATTTGAACGTACTGTTGAAAGTATTGTCACCCGCCTGGGCGCCAATCCGATTCCCATGCAACTGCCAATCGGTAGCGAATCAAATTTCCGGGGCATTGTAGATTTACTCACCATGAAGGCTACCTTCTGGGATGATGATCTGGGCAAGGAACCACGCATTGCAGATTGTCCCGCTGATTTACGGAAAGCAGCCGAAGAAGCCCGGGCGATTATGGTTGAAAAAATCGCCGAAAATGATGATGATCTCATTGTCAAATTCCTGGAAGGTGAAGAAATCTCTATTGATGAGTTGAAAGCGGCTCTTCGTAAAGAGGTTATCGCCGGTCTGGCAAATCCCGTTTTTTGTGGTTCTTCCCTCAAGAATAAAGGTGTCCAGGTCCTCTTGGATGCAATCATTGACTACCTTCCTTCACCCCTGGAAGTTCCCATGGTTGAAGCCCACAGCGTAGACGATGAAGAGACTGTCATTGAGTTGGGTCCGGATGATGAAGCGCCGCTGACTGCTCTGGTTTTCAAGATTGTGGCAGACCCTTATGTCGGTCGGCTGGCATACTTCCGTGTTTACTCCGGCACTATCGCGCAAGGAACGATGGTGTACAACTCAAGCAAGGGCAAGAAAGAACGCATTGGTCGCCTGATCCGGATGTATGCGGATCGCCGCGAGGATATCACAGAAGTACGCGCCGGTGATATTGGCGCTGTGTTGGGCTTCAAGGATACCTTCACGGGTGACACCCTGTGTGATGCTCACCACCCGCTCTTGCTGGAACGCATCACATTCCCAGAGCCGGTTATCTCGGTTGCAATTGAACCGAAAACCACCGCTGACCAGGAAAAGATGGGCGAAGCCTTACGTCGCCTTTCTGAAGAAGATCCCACATTCCGCGTCCACACAGATGAAGCAACCGGGCAAACCATTATTGAAGGTATGGGCGAGCTGCATCTGGATGTGCTGGTTGACCGCATGCTGCGCGAATTTCGGGTTCAGGCAAACGTGGGTCGCCCGCGAGTGTCTTACCGTGAAACCATCACCCGACCGGTTGTTGAGTATTCCTACAAGTACGCCAAGCAAACTGGCGGTCGTGGTCAATATGGTCACGTTGTCTTCAATATTGAGCCCCTCGATCGGGGTGCTGGCATTGTCTTCGAAGACAAAATTGTAGGTGGAACTATTCCGCGCGAATTTATCCCTGCAATTGAAAAAGGTGTGCGCGAGACGGTTGAAACCGGTCCGATTGCTGGTTATCCGGTTGTGGATATGAAAATATCGTTGGTGGACGGCTCCTACCATGAAGTTGACTCCAACGAAATGGCTTTCAAAATGGCAGCCTCGTTTGCCCTCCGTGAAGGTATGCAGCGCGGCGCTCCAGTTTTACTGGAACCCATTATGAGGGTTGAAGTTGTCATGCCCGAAGAATACCTGGGTGATGTGTTGGGACAGTTAAATTCCCGCCGCGCCAGTATTCTGGGAATTGAACCGCGGTTTGGGAATGCGCAGGCTGCTCGTGCGCTGGTACCTCTGGCGGAGATGTTTGGTTATGCTACAGAACTGCGTTCTGCAACACAGGGTCGTGGGGTTTTCTCCATGGAGTTTGACCATTACGCTCCCATGTCCGCTTCTGTGGCTGAAAAAGTCATCAATAAGTAAAGCAATTGTTTATTCATTTATCACTCTAAAAGGAGAGATGGATCATGGCAAAGCAAAAATTTGATCGAA
>DFYN01000008.1:370-4523 GCA_002383615.1 Anaerolineaceae bacterium UBA4081 | reverse complement strand
GATGGGTGAGCCAAGGCTGCCGTTGGCACAATGTGTCCAGCTGCCAGCAAGTGATCCACGATAGCGGCATAAACCGCCTGGTCTTGCCTTCCGCCGGTGATGGAGCAGGAGAAGTAAACATTCATGGATTACTGAGCCAGCATCTGAGCCATCTGGAAGTACTCCTCGGAAGGTTTGCGGCGATTGGCGGCAATATCGGCAAGGGGTACGGGCACGATCTCGCGACCGTTCAATCCGGTCATTGCTGTAAATTGACCCTCTAACAGGAATTTGACGGCATGCACGCCAAACCTCGATGCCAGGAATCGGTCATAAGCGCTGGGCTTGCCGCCGCGCTGAATATGCCCGAGGATGGACACCCGCGTGGTAAAACCAATGTCCATTGCATCAATTAGTTTTCCCAGCTCGGTGACGTGCGGAACAAAACCTTCAGCCACAACTATAATGGCGTGAGTTTTCCCGCGGCGGTAGGCGTCATCGATGGCTTTTCCAACATCTTCGACGGGTGTAGCCACTTCAGGCACCAGCACCAACTCAGCCCCAGAGATGATACCTGCCTGAGTTGCAAGGTATCCTGATTGACGTCCCATTGTTTCAACGATGAAAGCGCGGGAGTGGGATGAGGCTGTATCACGTAGTTTATCGATGGCATCGACGATGGTGTTGAGGGCGGTGTCCACTCCAATACACATATCTGTGCCGTAGATGTCGTTATCAATACTGGCGGGGATGCCAACTACCGGTACACCTTGCTCAGCCAGTTTTATAGCGCCCTTCATGGATCCATCTCCGCCGATGATCACCAATGCATCCATATTGGCATTATTCATCTGGCGTACGGCATTGCGCTGACCGGCGGATGTCCGGAATTCTTCACTGCGGGCAGTTTGCAAAATGGTGCCGCCGCGTTGCAGGATTCCGCCGACATCGCGGGCGCCCATTGGGCGGAAAGACCCATGCATCAATCCTTCAAAACCATCTTCCACGCCAAGGACCTGCAAGCCTTTAACCAGTGCCGTACGAACAACAGCGCGAATACATGGATTCATACCGGGGGCGTCACCCCCGGATGTCAAGATACCAATAGTCTGAATTTCTTTCTGTTTTCCTAACATTTCAACCTGCCTAATGTAAATGAAGTATTTCTACACGAATATTTTCCTCGCCAACAATTTCAGTTACCTGGCGAAGGGTATCAGCGGTGATACCGGTGGTATCGTTCGGAAAGTCTAACAGGAACTGCTCACCCCGTTCAAAGATCAGGAACGTGAAGCGATCATTGCCGGGGCAGGAGCGCAAGAGGAGGTAGGTACGCCGCATCCGGCGTACGTCCCGCTCTTTGTCGCCAGTGCTACGCAGGACCACGGTCAGCAGCCGCGGTTCAGGTGAACGGCTGTGAGATTTTAGCGGCGCAGCAGATGGCACAATAAGTTGAGGTGGCGGTGTGTCTATGGTTGCAATCGGTGGTAGAGGTGCCGCCTCTGCAATTGGCTGAACTGATATGGGGGGCTCAGGTTCTTTAGCAGGTGGCGCAGGCTCAGTCACAGGATTGACGCGGAGGTTGTCCTCTTCAATGGCTGCCTGCATGGCGTCCCAGGCTGGGTCCGGCTCAGTGATGAAGAAGAATTCACCGGGCGGGGTGTCCGGGTCCATTGCCATGGGGGTGAAGCCGGGTAAGTTCAGCGGCGCGCCAGAGTCTTGCGGCAGGTCGCCGCTCAGAGTTTCAACTGCAATCCGATCCACGAGGATTTTTGGATCACCGTTTTGATTATCCACCCGTCCCCATACCGTCAAAACCGCGTCCAATTGAATCAACTTGCCATAGTTTTCCCAGGTTTTTGGAAACAGGACGAGTTCCAGATTACCCTGGATGTCCTCAAGGGTGGCAAAGCCCATCGGTTTGCCTTCTTTGGTTTGGTGGTGGCGGTAGCGAACCACCATACCTGCCACCACAACTTTCTCTTTATTGGATGCCTCAGAAAGTTGAGCGGAGTAGTGGCTGATTTTTGCCTGCAATTGAGGTAAAAAGGGTGTGAGGGGGTGGTCAGAGACATACAGTCCAATCAGGTCGCGCTCCCATTCCAACATTTCACGCGGGTTTACCTCACCAGCAGCCGGTAATTCAATTGTTTCTTCAATACCAGCTGATTCAAAAATACTCATTTGACCTTGAGAAGCAGCCCGGAAATGGCTGGCATTTATCGCCAGGATTCGATCCAGCGATTCCAATAAGGCGCGGCGCATTCCAAAAGAGTCCAACCCACCTACGCGAATGAGGCATTCCAAAGAGCGTTTACCCACCTGGCGCAAGTCCACCCGCCGGGTGAAGTCGTTCAGGTCGCGGAAGGGGGCTTCATTGCGGGCGGTCATGATCAGATCCACAGCACCCTGGGCAACATTTTTTACAGCGCTAAACCCGAACCGAATGGCAGGCTTGGCATTCGGGCGATCTTCAATGGTGAAATCCCAACCTGAGTGGTTTACGTCTGGTGGTAGCACATCCACACCCATGGCGCGGCAATCCGCTACATAGAATGCAATCTTGGTTGTGTCGCTCTTGGTTGCCGTCAGCAAGGCGGTCATAAATTCGACCGGATAGTGTAGTTTTAGGTAAGCGGTCTGGACGGCAATGACGCCGTAATCAGCAGCGTGGGCTTTGTTGAAGCCGTAGCGGGCAAAGTTCTTCCAGTCNNTTGATAAACATCTCTTCGTGCTTTTGAATGCTGTCAGCGTCTTTTTTGGAGATAGCCTTGCGGAGGTTGTCGGCTTCCTGCGCAGTGTAGCCTGCCAGTTCAACCACCGCAAACATGATTTGTTCCTGGTAAATCGGAATGCCGAAGGTCTCATCCATGATGGGTTTGAGGGCTTCATGCTTGTAACTGATTTCCTCTTCGCCATGCATGCGGCGAATATACGATGGGATGTATTCCAATGGTCCCGGGCGGTAAAGCGCTACCATAGCGATGATGTTCGACAGGTTGTGCGGCTTCATTTGCATCAGGTAACGGGTCATACCGTTGCCTTCCAGTTGAAAGACGCCAGCGGTGTGTCCTTTGCCCAGGAATTCAAAGGTGGCAGGGTCATCGGTGGGGATGTTTTGCAGCGTGAAGGTTTTTCCGTGGCGTTCCTTGATCAGGTCGCAGGCGCGCTGCATGACAGTCAGGGTTGCCAGACCCAGGAAATCCACCTTGAGCATTTTTAGGTAATCCAGCATGCTCATTTCAAATTGGGCAACCGTCTTGATCGGCGAATCTTCCGAGCCGCTGGTGGGGCGATGAAGCGGTAGATATTCAATTAAGGGTTTGTCACTGATGATGACGCCTGCGGCATGTGTGCCGGCATTCCGCACCACACCTTCAACATGGCGGGCAGTATCAATCAGATCGGTCATGTACTCGCTTTCCTGATAGATCGCCTGAAGTTCCTCACTGCCTTTGATGGCTTCATCTAAAGTCATTCCTGGTGTGCCCGGGATGAGCTTGGTCACCCGGTCAACTTCCGCCAGCGGCACATCCATCACCCGTCCCACGTCCCGGATGGCGGCGCGTGCGCCCAGGGTACCAAAGGTGATAATCTGGGCGACTTTATCGCTGCCGTACTTGTTGGCGCAGTATTCCAGCATATGGGCGCGTAAATCATCCTGGAAATCCAGGTCAATATCCGGCATGGATATACGTCCCGGATTGAGGAAGCGCTCAAAAATCAAACCGTGTTCCAGCGGCTCAACCAGGGTGATATCCAGGGTATACGCCACCATAGACCCAGCAGCGGAACCGCGCGCATTGTACCAGATGCCGCGCTCGGAGGCATGGCGGCACAGGTCCCACACAATCAAGAAGTAATCGTCAAAGCCCATGGTGTGGATGACGCCCAGTTCATACTCCAGGCGTTGCCGCACCCGTTCGTCCGTTGCGCGGCTGCCATAGCGGCGCGAGAGACCTGCTTCGCACAGCGCGCGCAGGTAGGTTTGAGCTGTCTCGCCTTCCGGGACGGTGAAAAGCGGCAGGTGGTAGTTCTCCTGGGTCAGGTCCACGTTACAGCGGTCTGCCACCAGCAGGGTATTTGCCAACGCATCAGGAACTTCGCGGAAGATGGTTGACATCTCCTGGGGGGTACGCAAGTAGTAAGTGCTGTCCGTCATGCGGAAGCGGGT
>DFYN01000008.1:0-268 GCA_002383615.1 Anaerolineaceae bacterium UBA4081 | reverse complement strand
GGTCTTTGCCAAAGACGTCGTAATACCAATCCAGTTTTTGACGGGCAGCCTCCAACCCCTGGTCGGCAAGGGTGCGGGGAACATCGCCAGCCATGCAGCCGGTGGTGCAGATCAGCCCTTCTGCGTGGAGAGCCAGAAATTCCTTGTCGATGCGAGGGTTGTAGTAATAGCCTTCCAACTGGGCGGCTGAGGCGATTTTGAGCAGGTTTTTGTAACCCGTTTCGTTTTCAGCCAGAAGCAGCAGGTGGCTGGCGGTGCGGTCCAGTTT
>DFYN01000017.1:11981-13567 GCA_002383615.1 Anaerolineaceae bacterium UBA4081 | reverse complement strand
ACAGCATCGCTGATTTGGTCACACATCTTGTCCGGGTGCCCCTCGGTTACCGATTCAGAAGTGAACAGGTAACGTTCAGAGTTCATAAAGGTACTGCTCATGTTAGGAAAATCCTCCTGAAAATAAAAGTTGCCCCGCCGGTGAAGTACATGGGGGCAACTGGTGAGCGGCTGCCCTCCTATCTTCCAGATGTCTGCTTTCTGTCGGAATTGGCACCTTGGTTTGCTTGCGCAAATCAGGTTGCCGAGGCTTCATCGGGCCGATCCCTCCGCCTCTCTGGATAGAAGTGCCGTATGGGGCTGTTAAGTTGACNNGGATATTGTAATTATCTCTTTTATTGATATACTTATCATGAATGGTGATAATATGATCCTTGAACGGTTATTTGTTTCAAAAGTTCGCATCAAAATTCTCAGCGTTTTTATGCTGAATCCTGAAAAGCTGTTCAGCGCCTGGGATCTGGCTAAATCGTGTGATTTTCCATACAGCGCAGTATGGAAAGAGTTAGGAAATTTAGAGCAGGCAGGCGTCATTCAGCTTGCAGAAATTTCCGGGAGGCAAAAGCGATTCGTTGTAAATACCATTAGTCCGATATATTATGAACTGAAATCCATTTTTGTTAAAACTGTCGGGCTTGCAGATTTATTAAAACCCATCCTGGAAAAGCAAAACGAAATTATCACGGCATTCATTTACGGATCATTGGCTAACGGCAACTATGACAGTCAATCAGATGTGGATTTGATGATAATTGGGATTACGTCAATGGAAGCGATTCTACCTGACATTCATGAAGTGGAAAAAATCATTCAACGACCTATTAATATATCCATTTTCACACCTTCCGAATGGCAAGACGCTCGAAATAATCGACAAGCGTTTGTCGTGAATGTCATTAAAAGCCCTATTATCCTTCTCAAGGGAAAACTTGATGACATATGATTCTTTGATCAAGTCGGGAAGAATTCGACCTTATCAGGCAACCAACCAGGAAATTCATAAAATCCTTGCACTGGCAAAGCGCGATATCGGCGCAGCAAACAGAAATCTGGCTGAAGACCCCGAATGGGCTTACAACATTGCATACAACGCCATACTTCAAGCATGCCGTGCTTTGATGTTAGCAGAAGGTTATCGCGCACGTGGTATAGATCATCATGCCATCGTTTTTGAATTCGCACGAGAAGCGCTTGGAAGTGAGCACATCACTACTTTCCTCAGGATTGACCTAATCAGGCGTACTAGAAATAAGGTGGTCTATGATATCCCTGGGTTGGTATCACCCTCAATGGCAAAAGAAGTTATCCAGTTAGCTGAATCATTGCTGGAAATTATTGAGACTAGATTAACAGGTCAAACCAGGCTGGCATAGCTTTCCACTACTCTCTCTTCACTTGAATCTCATCAAAGTCGTGCGCCAGGAGCGTATTCGCAAACACTGCCTGTGCTTCAGCCAGGATGTCTTTATCGCGATAGCGGCGTGACACATGGGTCAAGATGAGCTGTTTGACACCCGCCCGCTGCGCCAGTTCAGCAGACATGCGCGCCGTCAGGTGCGCATATTGCTTCGCCATATCCACTTCTTC
>DFYN01000017.1:11213-11928 GCA_002383615.1 Anaerolineaceae bacterium UBA4081 | reverse complement strand
CATCCGCCAGTTGTATGTTTTCACCAGCCACCAGTAGGCGGCGCAGCGGTCCTGCCGGAACGCCCAGGGCTTCGGCTTTCTCGGGCAGGAAGGGACGGCGTCCCTGCTCCTCAAACACAAACCCAAAACTATCGGATCCGCGGTGCTTGACTGGAAACGCATAAATACTAAAATCGGCTTCCTCAATAAACGTCCCCTTTTTTAGGGCGTGAAACTCCAGCGGCATGGGCGGCTGCATGCCCCGCAGAACCACGCCATACAGCAAATCCTTGATACGTTCCAACGCGCTTTTTCCGCCATAAAGCTGCAAATTTTCAATGGTTTCCCAACGCATAAAAGTAGAAAGCAAACCCGCCAACCCCAGGATGTGATCCAGATGCCCGTGGGTGATCAGGATACGGTTCAGCCGCTTGAACCCAATCCCGCTTTGCAGGATTTGGCGTTGCGTGCCTTCGCCGCAATCAATCAAGAAACGGTGTTCGTCGTGTTTGACAACCAGCGCCGGTAAGTTCCGGCGCGGTGAAGGGGCTGAAGCGGATGTTCCTAAGAAGACGAGTTCAAACAAAGTGTGTGCTCCCNNCACGAGAAGTTCACATGCCCGGCATCCAGAAGCCGCCAATGTCATACACATTGGTCAGCACCAGCGCGCCAGCCAACATCAGCACACCCAAGCCAATCAGCACCCAGTCGTACCAGTGGAATTGCAGCGTTTCCA
>DFYN01000017.1:0-11203 GCA_002383615.1 Anaerolineaceae bacterium UBA4081 | reverse complement strand
CCCAGGTGCGCGGCATGATGCCGAAGCAGCGCAAATCCATCGCGTTGGTGATGTCCTCGCCGGACAGGATGGCGTTCATCGTTATAGGCACAATCAGTGGCGCCACCTTGCGCACCCGGGCAATCAAGCCACCTTCCGCCTTCTCCACCTCGTAGCCGCGCGCCTTTTGTGCGTCCAGCGTGACTTGAAAATCACGTCCAAGGGTGGGCACAAATCGGAACGCCAGATCCATGGAAAACGCCAGCCGGTCGGGCAAATGCATTCCTTTGAAAGTAATGCCATAATGGCGCGGGTTCATCGTAAAGGGAATGATAATAAATAAGGACGAAATTGCCAGAATGCGAAACACCTGGGAAAGCGCAAACCAAAGACGTTCGGATGTGAGGGTGAAAGCAATCTGCCACCCCACCCACGGCAACCTGGTATCAAACGCGAGAACAATGTGGGTGCCTTCCATGACCTCTTTGATTGTTCCGGCGGACGTGAAAATCGTGTTAACCACAATCATCATCGTCATTAAGAACAGGATAAACAACCAGGCACGTTTTGTTTCCCGCCAGGTTAATTTTGCCAAAATAAATTGGGTGATGCCCAAAACGAAGAAAAATGCCAGGAAGCGTAAATCCCAGAAAGCAGTGATGGTGAACATTAATAGGAAAGAGACAATCCAACGGGTGCGTGGATCTATCTTTTCAATAATGCTGTTCCTGACCCGGTAACCAAAACTGACCAGCATGGCTTGCTCCCACCTAATTCAGGCGGGTTGCCCCACCTGAATTAGGCTGAATGAGAACCTTAACGTCCTGAGCGCGAGATGACCGCGCTGTATGCGACCATCAGGATGGGTACCAAAATTAAGCCCATCACGACATCCGTGATAAACGCCGGCAGGAAATTGGCAGTAAAGGCAGCAGCAAAATCCAGTCCAGATACCCACATCTCAGAGATGGATGCCAAGCCCATGCCAATTGCAGAAGAGACCACCACACCGATTTCGGCGAAGATGATATCTTTGAAGGCTTTGTAATTGGACATGAGGGGCAAGAACAAACCCATCACCAGACCAATCAAACCATTGCCCAAATCCCACCAAACCCAAAAGCCATAGCCGGATAGCAGGTCGCCAATGATGTTGCCCAAAAAGCCCGTGATGAAACCCACAACGGGACCGAAGGCAATACCAAAGAACATGGGGATTGCCACAGCCGGGCGAATGGCGACATTACCAGCCGCAGGCAATTGCAGGAAGTTGGTCGCAAATGCCAGCAAGCCGTACAATGCAGCGCCGATGGCAGAGTACACCACTTCCCGAGTTCCGAACTTCCACAAACCTTTTTTCATCTGATCCTCCTCTGGATAAGATTGATGATCCCACCTGGTCAGGTCTAATGCCCGTCCAGTTGATGGGCTATGGATTCCGCACGCATATACTTCCCGGTTCGAGGGAAAACCGCGCGGTTGAGGCGCAGCAGCGAGGTGGGCAGCACTCGGCTGCGGCGCAAACGATCTTCATCAGCCAGGACATCCTGCGGCGTTCCGTCCGCCAGGATACATCCATCGTACACCAGCAGCACCCGGTTGGCGTAAATCACCGCTAAATCCACATCATGGGTGATGAACAGCACCGCATCAAAGCCAGGCATCATCAGAATGGCGTCCATAAACGCCAGGTAGTTCCAGTAATCCTGTCCAGCAGTGGGTTCGTCCATCACCAGGATACGCGAGCGCATTGCCAGAACCGCCGCAATACTGACCCGTTTTTGCTGCCCGAACGAGAGCGCCAGGGGTGGTGTTTGCAGGTCTGTTTCCATGTGGACGGTGTGAACCGCCCAATCCACATTCCTGTGGATGTCCTCCGTCGGCATACCCAGATTCTTGGGACCAAAGGTCAACTCTTCCTCAACACTGGGCGCAAATAACATCTGGCTGGGGCTCTGGAACACATAGCCTACCGTATGGGCAGCCTGCGCGACCGACATCTCGCGGGTGTCCTTGCCTTCCAAGAGCACCCTGCCCTGGGTAGGTTTCAGTAATCCCAATGCATGCTTAACCAGGGTGGTCTTGCCAGCGCCATTATGACCCAGGATGGCAATAATGTCACCCTGGTGGATGTTAAAGTTCAGGTCATGCAACACATCCGGCATCTCCGGTCCATAGCGGAAGCTGGCGTTTTCAAAACTGACCAGCGTGTCGCCTGTTGTCCGCTGCAAAGCCGGTGTGAACGCTTCAGCAGGCTTCCCTCTCGCCCGCCGTTCCACTATTTCTGCCGGCAGTTTGATGCGGGTGTAATCCACCACTTCCATAACCTCTGCTACCGTGCCTGCATGAACGATGTGACCGTCCTCCATATATAACACCACATCAGGCGCAATAGATAGCACGTCTTCGACCCGATGTTCAACAATCATGACCGATATCCCCTCATCTGCCAGGCTGCGGAACACCTGCAGGGCTTCCCGTGCAGACATGGGGTCCAGGTTGGCAAGCGGTTCATCCAACAACAGGATGCGGGGTTGCATGGCGAGCACCCCAGCCAACGCCAACTTCTGCTTTTCTCCGCCTGAAATGCTGAAGGTTTCCCGATCCCTCAGATGAAGGATGCCCAGTTTGTCCAGGGTTTCATCGACTCGCCGCAATATTTCCGGGCGGGGGATGCCCAGGTTTTCCAATCCAAAAGCGACTTCATTCAAGACATAACTACCCACAATTTGGCGTTCCGGATCTTGCAGCATGGTGCCAATGGTCTGGGACAACTCTGCCATGCTAAGGTCCAGCACCGATTTGCCAAACAGGCGGATAGACCCGCTCATTTCTCCCGAGTAGGTGTAGGGAATTAAGCCATTGATACAGCGCATTAAAGTTGTCTTGCCGCAGCCACTTGCGCCAGCAATCAACATCACTTCGCCGGGATGGACTTCAAATGAGATATCTGCAATTTGGGGCGTTTCACGCCGCTTGTAGCGGAACGTCAAATTCTCAACAACCAATGGTAATGCGGTTGCATCGTTCATTCGCAAACAATCTCGACCGGTGTACGATTTTTAGCGCCCAACCGGGCGGCTGCGCTGCCATTAACGATGGCAATGGACAACCAACCGGACGAATCAATCATCAGCACTGCTGTTCCTGCCGGACGCTCTCCAAAAGTTTTAACAAAATCCGTTATTTTCTTGCCATTTATCAAAGCCGTTACCCGATTACCTGTAAGTTGATCTGCCCGCAGGTTAAGGTTGAGCGTTCCAAAGGCATCCACCGAAATAACTTCCGCCTGCCATCCGTGGTCGGTTTTTGTTGGCTTTGGTACCACAATCCTGACAGGATCAGTTATGGCTTTCCCAATCGCCTCCAACGCAACGCCATTCGCCAAATGAGCAGCCACAGGTGCGAAGATATCGCGTCCGTGAAACACGCGACTGACGACAGGGAGCCAATAGTCTGGATTATCCAAATGAAAAACTTCGATTGGCTTCCTTTGTTCTTCTGCTAGTTCCCATAGGAGGGAAAATAGCCCGTTGTCCGGTCCAACAAAAAACGAATCTCCCACCCTGCCGGCAATCGGACGGCGGGCAGTCCCCACACCAGGGTCGATCACCGCCAAATGAACTGTGCCTGGTGGGAAGTAAGACGCTGCCTGTGAGAGTATCAGTGCACCCTCCAAGATATCTTGAGGTGGAATATCGTGAGAGAGGTCTGCCAGCTTCGCCTGAGGTGCAATGCGATATATCACACCGCGCATCACCCCTACCTCATGGTCGCCAGCCCCAAAATCTGTGGTCATGCTAATCACTGTCATTTCGCGTAAACCTCAACTTCCGTACCGACACCAATATTTGTCCCCAATAATCTGGCTGCACTCCCGTTTACGACTGAAATCATCAAGTCGTCGTGGGTTCCATAAAGCGCTACCAACTCGCCAATCGGTCGGTCACCAAACGCTTCGACCATCCCTGAGATCACCTGACCCGCCACGCGAATTTCCAAACGGCTGCCCAACGAAGTCAGATGCTCCCGAAGTAAATTCGTTTCCAGGTTGCCGAACGTGTCTACCGAAGTCACTTCACCGCGGTAACCTTTACGGGTTCGTTCTGGTTTCGGCAGAATCAACCGGATGACATCTGTAATTGGTTCACCCATCTCAGCCAGTGGTACGCCCATGGCAAGATGCGCTGCCACAGGCGAGAAAATATCCCGCCCGTGAAATACTTTACTCGGTTCTGGCAACCAATAGCGCGGGTTGGTTAAATGGATAACCTGAACATACCCACCACTCGCCTCACATTGCTCAAGCATGAGGGTTATTAATCCGTTATCAGGTCCCACAAAGTATTGCTTTCCCAATTGGGCGGCAATACAGCGCCGCTCAGTACCCACACCGGGGTCAACGATGACAATAAAGATCGTCTCATCCGGGAAGTGGGAATGGACCCTGCCAAGGGATAAAGCACCCTGTTGGATATTTTGCGGTGAAATGGCGTGTGTGATATCGACAATATCAACCTGCGGATCAATTTTCCAGATGACGCCTTTCATCACACCCACATAACCGTCCTGTAAACCAAAGTCGGTTAGAAGCGATATCAAACGCAATGAACCCTCCCAAAATGGACTGAAATCAGTGTAGCATATGGCGATTAACCGCGTCAAGTGACATCCTGCAAGCATTGACAGGACCCTTCTCCGGCGTATAATTTCCCTAACAAACCCTGCCCGGGAATTCTTCCCTGATGCTCAGCCCAGAGAGCTGGCGGTTGCTGCGAGCCAGCCTGACATCACGAACATCCATCCCGGCGCCAGTCACATGGCGGGTTGCTCTCGCAGAGGCTTAAATGAGTCATAAGGGAGCCGGTTGGCACCGTTACCGCCATCCCCAAGGTCGCCTTTTCCGGCGGCGAATGCAGGTGGCACCACGAGCGCCCCCTCGTCCTGCAATGCGAGGGGGTATTCTTTTTATCGTTGGCTAACACCTACGAATAACCGTCCAGGAGGAACCATGCTTGACATCACCTTAATTCGTGAGCACCCTGACCAGGTTCGCGCAGCATTAACCATCCGCCACATGGACACCCAGGTCGTCGATGCCGCCCAGGTACTGGATACCCGCCGGCGCGGTTTGCTGGTGCAGGCGGATGAACTCAAGAGTGAGCGCAATATCGTCTCCAAGCAAATCAGCCAGCTTAAAGACCCTGCCGAACGACAACTGAAAATTGACTCCATGCGCCTGGTGGGCGACCAGATTGCTGCGCTGGACGAGCAGGTACGCCAGGTGGAAGCTGAACTGACCGCCCTGGTCGCGTCCATTCCCAACATCCCAGACCCTTCCACGCCGCCCGGTGCGGATGACAGCGAGAATGTGGTCCTGCGCACCGTCGGGAATGTCAAAGACCTCGGCTTTACCCCCAAACCGCATTGGGAATTGGGACCCGCCCTGGGTATCATTGATTTTGAGCGCGGCACCAAGGTGGCTGGTTCTCGTTTCTATGTCCTCAGCGGCGCTGGCGCCCGCTTGCAGCGCGCATTGATAGCCTGGATGCTGGATCTTCANNCCCAAATTCGCGGATAACCTCTACCACGATGCCGAAGAAGACTTCTGGATGGTCCCGACGGCTGAAGTGCCTCTAACTGGGTTACACAAAGATGAAATCCTGGAGGCGGGAACCCTGCCCTTGCACTATACCGCTTACACCCCCTGCTTCCGGCGCGAGAAAATGTCAGCCGGACGGGATGTGCGCGGCATCAAGCGCGGACATCAATTTGATAAAGTAGAGATGTATATCTACTGTGAGCCGGAGAACTCGGGTCAGGAACTGGACAAAATGGTGGCAGATGCCGAGCAGACCTGTGCCGAACTCGGCTTGACCTATCGTGTTAAACGCTTGTGCGGCGGTGACCTCGGCTTTAACGCTGCCATCACCTACGANNTGTGATGAGTGGCTGGAAGTGTCGTCAGTATCCAACGTCGGTGATTTCCAGGCACGCCGAGCCAGCATCAAGGTACGCGGCTCAGATGGCAAACCCCACCTGGTACATACCCTCAACGGCTCAGGTCTGGGCATACCCCGCACNNCTGATTGCAGTCATGGAAAACTACCAGCAGCCGGACGGTTCCATCGTGGTGCCTGAGGTGCTTCGCCCGTGGATGGGCGGTATTCAAATCATCCACCCGGAGGTCTAACGGATGCCTGCATTTGACTTGACGCCTGTTCTCATTGTTGTGCTTGCCCTGGTAATGTTAGTGGGATTAATCAGCCTGATTATCCCGGTGCTGCCCGGTCTGGTTATCATCTGGATCGCTGTACTGGTTTATGGCGTGCTGACAGGTTTCACCTTGTGGAGCGGTGTGATATTCGGTCTTATCACTATCCTGATGGTGGTCGGCAGCCTGGTGGATAATATCACCATGGGCGCCAGCGCAAAAGTGTCTGGCGCATCCTGGCTGGTTGTGGGGTTGTCCCTCCTGGCTGGCGTGGTGGGCAGCCTCCTCTTTCCACCCCTGGGTGGCTTAATTGCAGCCCTGGTCATCATGTTCATCAGTGAAGTCATCCGCCTGCGTGACCTGCGTAAGGCAGGCAGTTCCACCGTCAACATGGCGCTGAGTTTCGGTCTCGCCGTCATCATCCGCTTTGCCATGGGGCTGGTCATGATTGGTCTCTGGGCGGTATGGCTATTCCTGATATAGCTCGCAAGGCTAAAACACAATCCAAATGATACCTTTCCAATCATTAAAAATTCAACCCCCGCTGTTGCGGGGGTTGTTGCAAGTCTAGCGAGATTAATCCTGGTGTGATATGTAGGCTTCCAACATGATGAGGTTGCGCTCGCCAGCAGTCTTGACCACCTGCAGCAAGTTCTGCATGGTGGAAACCTCTTCCAGTTGTTCGGTCACAAACCAGCGCAGGAAGTCCTGCCCCAGGTAGTCTTTTTGGGAAACAGCAATATCCATCAGCCCGTTGATGCGGCGGGTAACTTCCAATTCCCAGTCCAGCGATAACTGCACAGCCTCTTCAACCGACTTAAAGATTGCTTTAGGCGCCGGGATGGTGGGGATTTCCAAATTGCCGCCGGCTTCTACAACATAATGCGCAAACTTCATGGCGTGCTCGCGCTCTTCCTCACCCTGGCGGTAAAACATCTTCGCTAAACGTTTAAGCGCTAACCCATCAAAATATGCCGCAATGGCAACATATTGATGGGAAGCAGCCAACTCGTGACCGATTTGTTCGTTAATGGCTTGGGTTAATTCTTTTCCGATAAGCATTTTGGTTCCTCCTATGTGTGATAAATTAATCGTAACACAGGCGATTAAATGTATTGTTAATATTAATGATAATTATTATCATTTAATAGATTGCTCTTGAGGGGTTTCTGTTTTCTTCCGCGCAGCCAGCGCTAAATACAGCACAACCGAGCCTGCCACTGCTGCGTTGAGGGATTCCACTGTGCCCAACATCGGCAGCGCCAACAGGAAGTCGCACTTCTTGCGCACCAGGTCGCGCATGCCTTCGCCTTCGTTGCCCACCACCAGCACCAATGCTCCATCCAGGCGAACTTGCTCAGGAAGTTTGGCTATCGGGGAGCCTTCCAGACCAATCACCCACCCGCCGGCAGCCTTCAATTCATCCAGCGCCTGGGCAATATTGACCTGCGCCACCAGTAGATGTTCGCATGCGCCTGAAGAGGCATTCACAACCGCCGGGGTGATGCCGGCAGCCCGATGACCCGGCATGATCACGCCGTGGACGCCCACCGCTTCAGCGGTTCGCAGCAAGGTACCCAGGTTTTGCGGGTTTTGGATCAAATCCAGCGCCAACACAAATAGGGGTTCACCCCGCCGCTTGGACTCTGCCATAATTTCCGCCAAATCGCTATAGGCGTACCCACTCACTTCCATTGCGACCCCCTGGTGTCCCTCCGCCAGCGAATCCAGCACTGGGCGTTGAACACGTTCAACTACCAGTTTACGCTCACTGGCTATCTTGATAATCTCCGCCAGCCTGCCTTTTTCGCTCACACCAGCCGCTATCCGCAGGCGGAAAATATTTCTCCGTTTGGACTGTAATGTTTCATATACAGCATTCCGACCATAAATCCATTCACGCATGTGTTTACCTTCTATCAAATCATCAGGGCGGGTGAGACCCGCCCCGGTTCGTCACATTATTCTGTCCAACGCCATTGGGTGCCGTCTTTACTGTCTTCCAGGGTCACGCCCAGCGCGGTCAACTGGTCGCGAACCTGATCGGAAAGCGCCCACAGCTTTTGCTTGCGCAATTCAGTTCGAAGCGCCACCAGCGCATCCACAAATGGGTCGGCTGCCTGCATACCCTTTTCCTCACCCGCCAGTGTCAACCCTAGCACAGCAGATAATTCCCGCACCACACCCTGGGCAGGCGCAAGCTGGACATCTGTCCCGCCATCCGCACGGGTCTGGTTGATGACCCGCACCAGGTCAAACAAAGCCGCCATAGCGCCGGATGAATTGAAATCGTCATCCATGAATTCCACAAAATCCGTGCAAGCTTTTTCCATCTGTGCTGTCAGGGCGTCCACACTCGCCTGCGGCGCGCCTTTGGCGCCCGGTTGAGCCGGCTTGAGACCTGAGCGCAGCCGTGCCAGCCCGCGCTCAGCGGATTGTAGGACATCCTCGCTGAACGTCAACGGGTTTCGATAACCTGCGTTGAGCAGCAAGTAACGCAGAGCATCGGCTGAATGCTTTTCCAGGAATTCTTCAATCGTAATCAGATTGCCCAGCGATTTGGACATTTTCTCGCCTGCCAACTGTAGCATACCGTTATGTATCCAATAGCGGGCAAAGGTCTTGCCAGTGAAACATTCCGTTTGGGCAATTTCATTTTCGTGGTGGGGGAAGATCAAGTCGTTTCCACCGCCGTGGATGTCAATTTGCTCACCCAGATGGGTCAGGTTCATCGCTGAACACTCAATGTGCCAGCCAGGTCGTCCTTTACCCCAGGGTGAATCCCAGGCAGGCTCGCCGGGTTTGGCAGTCTTCCACAGTGCAAAATCAAGCGGGTTTTCTTTCAGTTCGCCGATTTCAATGCGCGCACCAGCTTGCATATCCTCCAGTTTGCGCCCGGAGAGTTTGCCATATTCTTTGTCTTTATCCACGCGGAAGTAAACATCCCCACCCGATTCGTAAGCAAATCCGCGCTCAATCAGCCCTGCAATCATGGTGATAATCTGGTCCATCTCTTGCGTGGCGCGCGGGTTGACGGTGGCAGGCAGGATGTTCAGGTCATGCAGGTGCTGCCGATACTCCTGGATATACCCTTCTGCCAGTTCGTAGGGGTCCACTCCCAGCTTTTCAGCCCGGGCAATGATTTTGTCATCCACATCGGTGAAGTTCATCACAAATTTGACCTCAAAGCCCCGATATTCCAGGTAGCGGCGAATAATATCAAACACCATGGCGCTCATGGCGTGACCAATGTGCGCCTTGCTATAGACGGTGGGACCGCACACATACATGGAAACCTTGCCCGATACGAGTGGGACGAATTCCTCTTTCTTACGCGTTAATGTACTGTAAACTCGAATAGCCATATAACCTCTAATTACGCTCGTGCTCTTCCGGGCGGGCAAAAATCATACGCCCCGCTGCAGTCTGCAGCACTTTGGTGACAACCACCAGGATTTCTTGATTCATATAATCCCTGCCATTTTCAATGACCACCATGGTGCCGTCTTCCATATACCCAACCCCCTGGTTTGATTCCTTGCCCTCTTGAATGACGCGCACATTGAGCGGTTCACCGGGAAGTAAAATTGCCTTGACGGCGTTGGCAAGTTCATTAACATTCAAAACCGTCACGCCCTGTAGTTCAGCAATCCGATTCAGGTTGTAATCATTGGTCAGGATAAGACAGCGCATTTGACGCGCCAGGATAACCAGCTTATCATCCACCTCTTTAACGCCTTCAACATCAATATCTGTGATACGCACCGGGATGGTGGGCTCCTT
The DNA here is from genome assembly GCA_002383615.1 of Anaerolineaceae bacterium UBA4081. Classification (GTDB taxonomy): domain Bacteria; phylum Chloroflexota; class Anaerolineae; order Anaerolineales; family Anaerolineaceae; genus UBA4081. The sequence goes on along the minus strand of DFYN01000017.1, from coordinate 1,227 downwards.
TTGCAGTTGGGAAAGCACTTCCATGCCCCGCCTGCCGCGCGCACGCCGCAAGCCATCCGACGAATCGGCAATGAACTGTAATTCTGCCAGGACAAAGCGCGGAATGAGCAGGGAGCCGGGCAGGAAACCTGTGCGGGCGATATCTGCGATGCGACCGTCGATAATCACACTGGTATCCAGTAGGATGGTCCGCTCGGACAGGCTTGAGGCGGCGTCTCCAGTGGGAAGCGAAGGGCTGCGACCAGCCAATGACCCCAAAACATTAAACAGGTCGTTGGTGCGCATCAGGAAAAGGGCAACCCCAAAGTAGCCAAAAATTACCACAGCCACGAAGGGCATGGTCATACCAAGTGCACCGGGAAGTCTTGAGAGCGGAAACGAGAGCAGCGCAGCCACCAACAGCCCGGAGATTAAACCAATCAAGGCTGCCACAAGGGTTTGGGCAGTCAGGCGGGATATCAAGTTGCGCAAAGCGCGGGCGGGGCGCGTAGAAATAAACGGCGTCAGGATTAAACCAACCAGAGCGCCCACCAGACCAAAAGTGACCGAGTATTGTTCCACGGTAAGGGGCGGAATATCGACATTGGAACTGGCAGCAACACCAAGATTATTGCCAAGGTATACACCAAGGATGACAAATAAGACCATACCAACAAGTCGTGCAATAAAATCAGCACTCATAAGACCTCCAATTGAGTTGTTAATGTGCGAATCAATGATGAAGTATGATTGCACCAGCTTTGTATATAGATGATAGCATGTGACAGGCAGTTCGTCAATTACTTATGGTTATGCGAAACCTTCGACCTCCTTATTCCGTTGACGCACCCCCCGGTTCATGATAAAATCGTGACCTGCAAGCCCCCATCGTCTAGTGGCCCAGGACGTGGCCCTCTCAAGGCCAAAACGAGGATTCGAATTCCTCTGGGGGCACCTCGTTAGATAGCCATAGGTCTCCTGACCTGTGGCTTTGTTGTCCCTCTCACACCCTTACAGGTGCAAATCACACTTGTAGTGGCGAGGCGATGCCTCGCCACTACATTATCATTTTTTAATCTTAACAGCTGCACGAGACCAAAACGAGGAGNNGCCACAGGTCTCCTGACCTGTGGCTAAACCATTTACCGGGACGCTCACACAGATTGTCATTCCGAACCCCGGGGGTTGGGGTGAGGAATCTGCTGATTGCTCTTAACGTAAACAGCAGATTTCTCGCAGGATCCCGTC
>DFYN01000020.1:5581-5814 GCA_002383615.1 Anaerolineaceae bacterium UBA4081 | reverse complement strand
TTACACAGATAACTACACGGATAGAAATTAATATTTAACCTTTGCGCACTTTGCGTCTTCGCGTTTAATAAGAACTTTAACGCAAAGGACGCAAAGAAGAATAAAAGAACGCGAAGGGTTTGAAGATTTTGAACACTCAAATCTTTGTGGTCTTTGTGCCTTGCGAATTTTGCACCCCCTTGCGATCTTTGCACCCTGAAAGGGCTGTGGGGTTGTGGTAAATGATCTTAATC
>DFYN01000020.1:0-5523 GCA_002383615.1 Anaerolineaceae bacterium UBA4081 | reverse complement strand
CGTTCCGCCACCAGTGCGCCTTCTTTGAGGGGTGTGTCTGTCAAAAGTATGGCAAACTCTTCGCCACCCAACCGACCGACGTGGTCTACCTTGCGGATGGTATCCCGCAGGATTTGCCCCACCTGGCTGAGGACCATGTCGCCATGGCGGTGACCGAGGGTGTCATTGACGGACTTAAAGTGGTCAATATCCAGCATAATAAAGGTGAAGGGCACGCTATAACGCTCATAGCGCTCAATTTCGTGTTCAGCCTGTTGTAAGAAGTGGCGGCGGGTTGCAACCCCAGTCAGCATATCGGTAGTTGCCATTTCCTGCACCTGGGCGTACAGGCGGGCGTTCTGCAAACCAACAGCTATCTGGCGCCCGACCGATGTAAACAGCTCAAAATCTTCATCGGAATAGATATCCTCTTCGTTTTGGGAATAGGTGACCAGGGCGCCGATGACTTCCCGGGCGGCGACGAGAGGGACTGCCATGATGGCGTGCAAATCAGGCAAGCCGAGCGGGCGGTCATGGTAGGTTTCAAATGCCACCACGTCTGCCATGGAATTGAGCATGAGCGGCTCACCGGTCTCAATAACATATCCGCTGGCGCCATACTGGAAGGGGAGGCGCTTCTCCATGGTGTCTGGGGCTGGATTGATGGCAAAGACCACTTCCCACTCCAGCGAGCCCGGCACGCGCAGGGTCACGCCGAAGTGCTCCATCTTAATAAAGCGGCTGAGTTGTTCAAAGACAATGGGGAGGAAGAGCGGCAGGTCCAGCGTGCTGCCGATGGCGCCCAGGATGGTGTTGAGGGCTTCAGCGCGCTGGCGGGCTTTACGCTCCTGTTCGCTGGATTTCACCCGCAGGGAGATATCCCGCATGGCGACGGTGTGAACTTTCCGCCCGTGCCAGATGAAGTGGTGACCGGTGATTTCCACCTGGATGAGAGAGCCATCTTTGCGGCGATGGACGCGGATGGGGATGTAGGTCTTGCCGTCCTTCTTGGTCTGGGCGCGAGTTTCTTCCGGTTCGGCAGACAGGTCAACGTTGCGCATACTGAGCAGTTCGGCGCGGGTAAAGCCATACAATTCTTCAGCAGACGGGTTGACATCCAGGATCTGCCCGGTGGTGTCGTCAATCATGAAGCGGGCGTCGCCCTCAAGGTTAAAGAGCGTGCGGTATTTCTCCTCACTATCTCGCAGGTCTGCTTCTGCCTGTTTTTGTTCTGTCAGGTCACGCAGTATGACCATCCAACCATTGAGGATATCGTCACGGTCGCGGAATGGGCGAATGGATACGTCCAGCTCGCGGGGTGGACTGCCAGCCAATACGCGTGGAAACTTTACGATGGGTTGAGCAGGGTCCAGTTCTGGCAGATTGAGGGCAGCCGGCGGCGTTTTTCCAACTGAGTCGGCAGAGAGATTCAACCATTCGCGGGCTGAGCGGTTGAAATCCACCAGACGTCCCTGCAAATCCAGAACAAGCAACCCATCCTGGATGGCATCGGCAAAAGTTTCACAGACGGCAGGCGCCAGGCTGAACAGGCGCAATATTGACAGTGTCCAGGCATAGATGGCTGCCATGAGAGTGAGGGCGATGGGGGTGAGGTCGCGTCCCTGATAACCTGACCCATTGATGAAGTATATATGTGCCACAATGGGGATTGCGCCGCCGATTAGCAGGGCAAAGGTCTGCTTTGGGCGCAGGCGGGGTGAGCGAATGGCATGGTAGATCAGTATTGCCATAGCTGTCATGACGACAGCATAATCATACGCCTCCATTATCCAGAACCAGACACCGTGTTCAATAGTGAGCGCGCCGTATGCGTTAAGGCTGTAACCAGACCAAACCAGCTGATGAGTGGCGTTGGAAAAAACCAGAGCGATAGTAATGACTGGAATGGCTAGCAGGGCAATGAGGTTGTAAGGGCGTAAGATCGACTTATGGCGAATATAAAGAAGCGCGAAGATCAAGAAACTGGGCACCATGATTTGAGAACCCAGGAAAATGAATTGCAGGAAAAAGATTTGTTGAGAGTAGGAGACGGAAGCGTCCGCCAGCCCTTCTGCGGCGCACCAGATGGCAAGACCAATCAGCAAGGTGGCAAACCAGCGGCTGCCAGGCACCACACGCCGTTGAAAAGCAACTGCCGCCATCAGAAGGGCGCTAACAGCGGTCAGCAGCAATACTACTGAGAAGAACCCGAAGTGCCATTCCATTAAATAAAGTATAAGGTAATTGGCACTGAAAAGTGTTAACTAATCTGNNGGCTAAAAGCGCGGAAAAATTCGTCCGGTGCGAGCCATATATGTCTGGTAATCCTCACCAAAGGTATCCAACATCAACCGTTCTTCGCACGGCACACGGATGATATAGAGCGGGATAAAGAAANNGTGAAGCCAGCCAGGACGTTTTGCAGGAGGAAGATGTTGGCGAACGCCCACAGCCACATGGCTGCATAAATGGGGTGACGCATCCATCGGTAAATTCCAGTCGTAACCAAATTATGGTGCTCGTTGATTTCAATTTTGGGCGACCANNGGCAGACTAAAATCGGCGAAACGCAGCCAGTGCGTAAAAATGGAGATAAGGGGCAGCACCTGCCAACCCAGCCAGGTCAGGGTGTCAAACAGGGCATCCAGCGGGCGGGTTTGCATGCGGGTTTTACGAATTCGCCTATAACGGGAGACACCAGGTATGTATATAAATAAGAGGTATAAGCCCAACCCTACCAGATAGATGATTTCGAAGGGAGTCATAATGACCTCACCATAAAGGTACTGTCATTATAACCCCCACGACTCAGGCGGGATGTGCGGAAAGTCACAGCGTGATGTCAACACAGACATGCGACGAACAATAATTGTACAAACNNGTAATTAAGGGTTTTTAGAAAGGAAGGATGCAGCCCATGATATTCTTATCGCCTCACCCCATGCATATTCCGGATGGTTTTTTGTCGGTTCTGGTGTCAGTAGTGATGTGGGTTGTCTCCGCTGCAGCCATAGCCCTGGCGTTGCGATTTGTCTCAAAAGATCTTGGTGAGCGCGATGTACCCGTTATGGGGGTATTGGCGGCGGCAATTTTTGCGGGGCAGATGCTCAATTTCGCTATCACAGGCGGCACCAGCGGTCACTTGTTGGGTGCGGCGCTGGCAACCATCTTGCTTGGTCCATGGGCGGCGTTATTGGTGATGACCGCTGTGGTTGGCACTCAGGCGTTGATATTCCAAGATGGCGGCTTGTTGGCAATGGGCGCCAACCTTTTCAACATGGCGGTGGTGGGGGTAGCGACGTCTTACGCCGTCTATCGATTGATACAGAAGCTTTCCGGCGGCAAGCGCTGGGGTGTCCTGGTAGGTGGTTTTGCTGCAGCCTGGCTATCCATTATGGTATCTTCCCTGGCAGCCGCGTTGGAGCTGGCAGCCTCCGGCACCTCGCCTGCAAATATCGCCGTGCCTGCCATGGCGGGTGTGCACGCCCTGATTGGAATTGGAGAAGGTTTAATTACCATTGGCGCGCTTTCATTCATTTATGCCGCCCGCCGCGACCTGCTGAAGATTGACAAGCCGCAACCATCCGGAAGCTGGGTGGTTTTATGGGCTGGTTTGGGGATTGCCTTGCTGCTGGTAGTGCTGTCGCCTTTGGCGTCGGCGAACCCGGATGGCTTGGAGTGGGTAGCAGAGCAGCAGGGATTCCTCAACCTGGCACAGTCGCCAGTCTATGATCTCATCCCGGATTATGTGGTGCCTGGAATTGCAAATGAAGCCCTGGCAACGATAGCGGCGGGGGTAATTGGCACACTGTTGGTGTTGGGCGTTGCGTTGGCTATCGGGTACACACGGCGTAAGAAAGGTTAAGATTTGTGACACATGCTACGCTGGACCCTTACCAGAAAGGCAACAGCGCCCTGCACCGGTTGGATGCACGGGTTCAATTGCCTTTGACATTGGGTTTTATCCTGGTCACTGCCCTGCTGCCAGTGCGTGCCTGGGCGGTGTACCTGCTGCTGGTGGCGGTGGTGTGGGCGGCAGCCCTGTTTTCAGAACTTGGACTTGGTTATGTGCTCAAACGCAGTTTGATAGCCCTGCCGTTTGCGTTGGCAGCCTTGCCGGTATTATTCACCATACCGGGCGCGCCCCTCTGGTATATTGGCAGCTTGACCATCAGCCAACCGGGTTTGGAGCGGTTTGCGGCTGTCCTGTTGAAATCGTGGATATCGGTGCAGGCGGCAATTTTACTAGCGGGGACCCACAATCTGAGTGAATTGCTGCTGGCAATGCGGGCACTGCGCTTTCCGCGCCTGCTGGTGGCGGTGATGGGTTTGATGTGGCGCTATCTGTATTTAATCGTAGACGAAGCCGCGCGATTGATGCGAGCCCGGCAGGCGCGCAGCGGCGAGGCAGCATCAGAGCAGGGGAAAAAAGGCGGTACGGTCGTCTGGCGCGCCAAAGTGACCGGCGGAATGGCGGGCAGCCTGCTCTTGCGCTCTTTTGAGCGGAGTGAACGGGTTTATGCGGCTATGCTTGCCCGTGGGTATGACGGCGAGGTGCGCAGCCTGCCTGTGCCCGGCATCAGCACAATCCATCGCCGGGTATTATGGACCGGATTGACGGTATTGGCAATCTTATTATTGTTTGGAATTCTACTGGGAGGCGCTTAACATGCATCACAGTGTCGAAATTGAGCACCTCTCGTTTCAGTACCCTGATGGGACCGTTGCTTTGAGGGATATCACCCTGAAGGCAGCCGGCGGTGAAAAGGTCGCTTTGGTTGGTCCAAACGGGGCAGGCAAGTCCACTTTGTTGCTCCACCTGAACGGCATCCTGACCGGCACGGGCAAAATCCAGGTGGCGGGCTTGGCGCTGTCTCAAGAGACGCTGGGACGCATCCGCGCGCTGGTGGGGTTGGTGTTTCAGAACCCGGACGACCAGCTGTTTTCGCCAACTGTCTTTGAGGATGTCGCCTTTGGTCCCATCTATCAGGGATTGAGCGCAGACGTGGTTCGGGAGCGCGTGGGTGCTGCCCTCACCGCAGTCCATATGGAGGGCTTTGAACAGCGCCCGTCTTATCACCTCTCAATGGGTCAGAAGAAGCGTATTGCCATCGCCACCACCCTGTCCATGGAGCCGGAAGTCCTGGCGATGGACGAACCTTCAGCAGGCTTGGACCCCCGCGCCCGGCGGTCATTGATTGAGTTGCTGCGCGAGCTGCCGCAGACGATGTTGGTAGCAACCCATGACCTGGCGATGGTCAAAGAATTGCTGCCACGTATGGTAATTATGAATCACGGGCAGGTTGTGGCAGACGGGGCAACCGTTGATCTGCTGAAGAATGAGGAACTTCTGCTGGCTAATGGCTTAGAGCCGGTTTAATTCTTATCCGCGAATGACACGAATTTTGAGGAATTTACGCAAAAAAGAGCAAAGAATTAATCCACGGATTTAACGGATAATTGCACGGATAGATATTAATAATTTAACTTTGCGAACTTAGCGTATTGAGATTTTTCAACCCTTGCGGTTTCGCGGTGTTTGCG
>DFYN01000116.1:4589-10194 GCA_002383615.1 Anaerolineaceae bacterium UBA4081 | reverse complement strand
ACCGCCACAGCCCGCCGGGGTTGGTCCTTGTTGTCTGCCCTGCGGGCGGCAGGATTACGCCCCCGAACAGTGCGATCAGCCATTTGCCAACAAGTCATAGAGACAGCCCACCCATCCCTGGCAGATATTCCCATCCTGCAATGCTGGCCTGAGGACGGTGGTCGTTTCATTACTCTCCCGCAGGTGGTGACCCGTAACCCCGCCACTGGAACACGGAATGTGGGTATGTACCGCCTGCAGGTCGCGGATAATCAAACCCTCATCATGCATTGGCAGCGCCACAAAGGCGGCGCAGAACATGAACGCCGTGCGCTTGAGCGAACTGAAACGCGGATTCCAGCAGCGATTGTGCTGGGCGGAGACCCGGCGTCAATTTACTGCGCTTCAGCGCCCCTACCTCCAGATATTGATGAATACCTGTTGGCGGGCTGGCTACGCGGGCAACCGCTGGAGTTTGTCAAATGTGTCTCCCAACCACTGCAGGTGCCTGCCAATGCGGATTTTGTCATTGAAGGCTACGTTGACCTGACCGATTACAGGGACGAAGGACCTTTCGGCGACCACACCGGCTATTACACACCCGTGGAGCGCTTCCCGGCATTCAAGGTAACGGCAATGACTCACCAGCGAAATGCTGTCTACCCCGCCACGGTGGTCGGTATTCCACCCATGGAGGATTACTGGCTGGGAAAAGCCACCGAACGCCTGTTCCTGCCACTTATTCAGATGATCCTTCCGGAAGTCGTGGATATCCACATGCCGGCGGAAGGTGTGTTCCACAATCTTGTTTTGGTGCGCATCCGAAAGCGCTTCCCTGGGCATGCCCGCAAGGTGATGCATGGTCTCTTTGGCATGGCACTGATGTCCCTTGCCAAAGCTGTGGTGGTGGTCGATGAGTGGGTGGATGTCCAAGACCTCTCGCAGGTTGCCTGGCAAGTGCTGGGGAATGTCGATTGGATGCGGGATACCTTCATCACCAACGGACCGGTGGACCAACTTGACCATGCAGTCAGCGAATCTTCATTTGGCGGTAAAATCGGCATCGATGCTACAGCCAAACTACCTGAAGAGGGTCACGCCCGCCCGTGGCCTCAACCCTTATCCATGTCAGCCGATGTTGAAGCGCGCATCTTGCCCATNNGGTTCACTTGCGGGTTGTCAACAACCTGCGCCTGCATCCCTACCAACCCTGAAAATAGCCATTCTGCCAATTGTGGACGCCTTGCCGCTGTACGTCGCCGAAGAAAACGGGTATTTTAAGGACGCCGGCGTCCAAGTTGAATTCATCCCAGCCGCATCAGCGGCGGACCGCGACCAATTGATTTCTGCTGGTCAAGCAGATGGGATGATCAATGACCCGGTCGCTGTTGCCCTCCTCAATCGCGAGACGACCACAGTCCAGGTGGTCCGTATCAGCCGCTCCACTGCCCCCGGTTATCCGATGTATCACATCCTGGTACCAGGTGTCAGTCCTGTTCAAACTCCCTCCCAGTTAGCCGGTGTCCCGATAGGTGTTTCTGAATACTCCGTCATCAACTACGTCACCGATCAACTCCTGCTTCAGGCTGGACTAACCAGTGACCAAATTGCTGTAATTGCAATTCCGAAGATTCCGGATCGTCTATCATTGTTGACTGCAGGTGAATTGGGGGCTGCCACCTTGCCTGAACCTTTTGGCACGCTGGCGCTGGCTCAAGGCGCACGCAGTGTACTGGATGACGCTTCCACTCCGGGTCTGGGTGATTCCGTCCTGAGCTTCCGATTGGAAACCATCAACGCTCAAACCGCAGCAATTCAATCGTTTGTGGCTGCAGTGGACAAGGCTGTAGTGGAAGTAAACGCTAATCCAGAAACATATCGTCCGTTACTAACCAAATATCAATTGGTACCGGAAGCATTTGCTGCCACTTATCCCATTCCGCCATTCCCAGGACCTGCGGTGCCTACACAGGCGCAATTTGACTCCGTCAATTCCTGGTTAATCTCAAAAGGAAAACTGACCGCGCCGCTCGTGTATGGTGATTCGATCAATTCCACCTTTTTGCCGTAATCCATGATTACCGTCAGCGGGATTAATTTTCAATATCCGGGACATTCTCCCCTGTTCAGCAATTTTTCTATTGAAATCGGGAAAGGGGAAGCCTGGACTATCCTGGGTCCTTCCGGCTGTGGCAAAACCACTCTCCTTTACCTGCTGGNNCCATTGAAGGGCAACCTCTGCTACGCCCACGCCCTGAAAGCGGATTGATCTTGCAGGACTTTGGGTTATTACCCTGGGCTACAGTCCGCGAGAACGCTGCACTGGGGATAGATATCCGTAAATTCTATGGACCCGATGGAACCCACGCGCCTGTCACCCCTGGCGACGCCAGCGAGGTTGACCGCTGGTTGGACCGCCTTGGTTTGGCTGCCCAAGCCGGGCAGTACCCCGGCAAGTTATCCGGCGGACAGCGCCAACGTGTGGCAATTGCCCGCACCCTGGCTTTACGCCCAGATGTACTGTTAATGGACGAGCCTTTTTCTGCGCTGGATGCCCTGACCAGAGCAAACCTACAGGCTCTAACACGCGACTTGTGGATTGAGCAGGAATTTACATCCGTGATTGTGACGCATGCCATCGAAGAAGCTGCACTACTCGGTCAAAAGGTATTGGTGCTGGGCAATCCACCCCATACTTCCGCCCGCATCCTCGCCAACCCGGCTGCCCTGACGCCTGGATACGAACTATCCGACTCTTATAGGACTATTTGTGCCGATTTGCGGATAATGCTGGAGGATTCATGAAGCGCAGCAACATCCTGCTTGCACTCATTGTCTTGCTGGCTGTCTGGCAAATTGCCGCCCTTATCGTCCAACAACCCATATTGCCTGCCCCCTGGAAGGTTGCCATTGCTTTCGTTCAGGAGACCCTTAACGGCGACCTTCCCCGTCATTTTCTCGCCAGCCTTTGGCGGGTTTTCGCATCCATGCTACTGTCNNAATCGGATTTTTGCTCCCATCATTTATTGGCTTTACCCAATCCCTAAGGTCGTCTTAGTGCCCGTGGTCTTGCTTCTTTTTGGTGTCGGTGACGCTTCCAAAATCCTGCTCATCTTCTTGATTTTATTCTTCCAGATTCTAGTCTTGGTGCGCGATTCAGCTGCCAACTTGAGACCGGAGTTGATACAAAGCGTCAGGAGCTTGGGTGCAGGGCGGCTTGCCCTCTTCCGGTTTGTCTACCTGCCAGCAAGCTTGCCTGCCATCCTGACTGCACTCCGGCAATCTGTAGGAACCGCTGTAGCCATCCTGTATGTGGCTGAACTCTTTGCCACACGCTGGGGGTTAGGCTACTATATTTACCTGAACAGCAGCACTTTGTTCAATTATCCTGCCATGTATGCCGGTATCGTAGCCATGAGCCTGATGGGTATGCTGCTCTACTTTGGCGTGGATGGTTTGGATCATTGGTTGTGCCGCTGGAAGTAATCGCCTTCTCACACACTAAATGTGTCATTTTAGGTGGCGATATCATTTGTGGATGCTTGCAACTTTTCGACATGTTCATGCGTATAAGTAGTAACACAAGGAGAAATCACAATGAATGAACCTATAAAACACCTGTATCGCTCCCGCACCGACCGCGTCATTGGCGGCGTCTGCGGCGGTCTGTCTCAATTCTTCAACCTGGATGTAACCCTCATCCGTCTCCTGTTTGTACTGGGCATATTCTTCTTCCAGGGAGCAGTTCTGGTATACCTGGTGATGCTGATCATTGTACCTGAAGAACCCATTGCCACTCCCCCACCGTCTGCTGGATAATCCCTACATTGCTGTGCTGTTGTGCAAATGGCAAAAACCACCCTCCAAAAGTGCTTTGGAGGGTGGTTTATGATATTACTGAAACGCCCAACGAATTATTCGTACCGCAGGGCTTCCACAGGTTCCAAACTAGCCGCCCGGTTAGCCGGGTAGATGCCAAAGAACAATCCAACAGCCGTCGAAAATAGCGTCGCCAACAGGATCGCATCCAGCCCAATTTGGGGAGTCAAAGGTGTGTCGTTTACAGCCGCAATCAAGCCCACCACAAAACTAATCAACCAGCCAAAGCCAATTCCGACCAAACCTCCGATCATTGCCAGCAAAGAGGACTCCGTCAAGAATTGAATCAAGATGTCGCGTCTGCGAGCGCCTAATGCTTTCCGTAAGCCAATTTCCCGCGTACGTTCAGTCACCGACACCAACATAATATTCATGATACCGATACCACCAACCAATAAGCTAATTCCCGCAATACCGCCCAGGAATATGGTCAGCACGCTGGTGATCGTTTGAGCCGTTGCTACAAAATCCTGTTGGGTGAAGACCGTAAAATCGTCCGCGCCTAATTTGACATTGTGCCTTTGACGCAGGATATCAGCGATTTCAAGGCTAGCCTGGGATACCAGGTCTACATTGGTTGCCTGAGCGTAAATCACATCCACCCGGTCACGATCACGGTGAATCAGGCGAGTTTGGGCAGTAGTCATGGGAACCATCGCCACATCATCCTGACTGCCAAAGGACGAGCCGCCCTTAGACGCTAGGATGCCAATGACTCGGAATGGCTGTCCTTCAATACGGACAGACTCGCCCACAATACCGTCCCGCCTGCCAAACAACTTATTAGCCACATCCGGACCCAATAATACAACCGACGCACGCTCATTCAGATGCGTATCGGTGATAAATTCACCTTCAGTTAACGAATAGTTACGAACCTGAATGTAATCCGGTGTAATGCCATAAAGGGTGGTTGAAACACGCTCACCGCCAAAAACTATTTCGCCATTGCCCTGTATGATTGGTGCAACTGCAGCCACGGAAGGCGCCTGGAATTGGTCACGCAGGGCTTCCGCATCGGTCAGGGTGAGCGGCTCGCCATTTCGAACTTCTTCTGTCATGTTGCCTGAAAAGACAAACAACAGGTTGCTGCCAATACCGCTAATGGAACCGGTAATGGTTTGCTGTGCTCCGGCACCGACTGCCAGCATGGCAATTACAGCGGCAACACCAATGACAATTCCGAGGATGGTTAACCCGGAACGCATCTTATTCGCGTTAAGGCTTCCTAAAGCCTCGAGGATGGCTTGTCCGAGGTTCATGCGTCCTCAACTAACTTGCCATCAATCAGCCGGATGACCCGTTGGGTTTGAGCTGCGATGTTAGGATCGTGAGTTACGATAATTAGGGTTGTACCGATGGTACGATTGAGGTTGAGCAGCAGTTCCATAATCTCTTTTCCGGAGCGCGAATCCAGGTTTCCGGTCGGTTCATCTGCCATTAACATGGCAGGATTGTTGACCAGTGCCCGGGCAATTGCCACACGTTGCTGCTGACCACCTGAAAGTTCCGTTGGTCGGTGGTGGATTCGGTCGGATAATCCTACCGATTCAAGAGCAGCTTCTGCACGAGCAGACCGGTCCGGAACAACGCCGGCGTAACGCATGGGCAGTTCCACATTTGCCAGGGCAGTCGCCCTGGGTAGCAAGTTAAAGCTCTGAAAGACAAAACCCACTTTACGATTACGGATGCCAGCTAATTGGTCGTCATCGAGTCCAGAAACCAATTCCCCATCCAGGATATATTC
>DFYN01000116.1:0-4446 GCA_002383615.1 Anaerolineaceae bacterium UBA4081 | reverse complement strand
CCCGCCTTCACATCTCCTTCAAGAATCTCACTATTGACATCGGAGGTCGCGCCAATCTTAATCACAACTGGCGTGGGGATATTCGCTTTGAGGATATACACAACCCGATCACCATTACGCAGCCGCACTGCGCGATTAGGTACCAGTAAGACGTTTTCAATTTTCGCGATTTGAATATTGACCGCTGCTGTCATACCAGGTCGCACACGCTGGTCTGCATCTGTCAATTCTACAGTCACATCAAAGTTCACCAGTCCCTGTACAGTCGTGCCAACCTGTCCAACGTCCACAACCGTACCGTTGTAGGTTTCATCTAAAATAGCATCAAACGAAAGCGTGACAGGCTGACCAGGGGTAATGCTGTTGATATCTACCTCTGTAACCTGGACGTCCACCAACAAGCGGGATAAATCATCAATGCGAATAGCGACGGCGCCAGGATTGGTTTGATCGCCTGGTTTCGAATTAACGATTGTCACTGTACCTGCAAACGGCGCTTCCAGCCGACCCTGCTTGATGGTCGCTTCTAATGCCAATACGCGCGCCTGGGCAGCAGCCACATCATCCGGGTCAGGTCCATCTTTCAGTCGATCCCACTCGCGCTGGGCATCTTGCAATTTGGCTTCTGCTAAAGCAAGTTTGGCGTCTGCTTCGGAGATTTCCTGTGAATCAGGCAGACCTTCCGCATACCTCAGATTGGCTTCAGCCTGGTCCACCTTTTTGCGTGCAGCAGCCAACCGTGACAGGGCAGCAGCATAGATCGGGTCGTCTTTGCTCCGGTTCTTGTTCGCATCATAGATTTCTTCTGCTTTGCGCAAATCATCCTCTGCCAGGATCAGGTTTGCCTTGGCTTCATCAATGGTATTTTGGGAAGCGCGCACAAAGCGTTTGCTTTCCCGATCCGTTTTGGCATCATCGTAAGCGGATTGGGCATTTGCCAGGGTTAATTGCGCCTGGGCTTGTGCTGTTGAAGAGTTCACCAGCGAGTCCAGGTTCCTTTTAGCAGTGACCAAATCTGCCCGCGCCAAGATTATGGATTGAGGCAAGGAAGAATCTTTTAATACTGCCAGGACTTCGCCTTCGGTAACCTTATCGCCAACTTCCACATTGACTTCATCCACCTGACCAGATACCATCCAGGTAAGGATCGCCGTTTGATTGGAGCGTACGGTGCCCGTCGCGCCAATAATTGATGTGAGGTCACCCATCTCTAAGGTGACCGTTTGGTAAACAGTGTTCCTGGCAGCTTGTGCCAGAGTGAGGGAGCGTACACCAAAAAACGCAGCCACCAGCGCGGCTGCAATCACACCGACAATAATCCACTTACGCCATCTCTTCATTTCGTCCGTCCTTCAATTATTAGGTTGCTTTTTTTCAATATTTGATGATACACCCAAGTGATGCCTGTGAACAGGTATTGTAAATAGTATTGGTATAAGATTCGTATAAGAAAAGCCTCCCCCAGGTGGTGGAGGCTCAAGGATTATGTTGTGATTATGATTGGTCGTCGCGTTCCAGGTCGCGTAAAGTGGCTTCATCACGCGACAGATTGACATGCCTCACCCACAGGCTGGTTATGTAGAGAAATAACACACCAAAGATGACTGCGTAACCCGCAATCATGTATACCGTTGTTTCAGCAGGACCTTCCATGTTTTACCGTCCTTATTGCGCGAGGCGCATTTTTTGTTCTTCCACCGCAGCTGCCCGTTTGCCCAGGCGAATGCGATGCCAGGTGAGGGCTGCAAATAAGATGGTGAAGGCGATCAGGCTGACAGCAAATGTCAACCCCATTTTCGGTGTCATATCAAAAGCGCCCTGTGCGCCAGCTTCATTTGCGCCGACTACCACCGGGTGAATGGTGCGGAATATTCGAATGGAGAAGAATGTCAATGGCACACTTAAGAAACCAATAATCGCATAAACTGCTCCAAAGCGGGCTCGCCGTTCCGGCTCCTCAATCCCCTGCCGAAGCAAGAGGTATGAGGCAAAAACCAATTCCATGATGGTTGTCGTGGTCAATCGAGGGTCCCAGGTCCACCAGGTATTCCAAATGGGTCGCGCCCAAATGGAACCGGTGACAATCGCTATGAGCATGAATACCATGCCCACCTCAACACTTGCCAGACCGACGATATCCCAGACCGGGCGTTTGTTGCGCAAGTAGATAATGCCCGAAATCATTGCCAGGGTAAATGCCAGCATCCCAACCCAGGCATTTGCCACATGGAAGTAGAACACACGCTGCACATTGCCCATGGTGGCTTCCATTGGCGCATAGAAAAATACCAACCCTGTTGCAACGACCATCCCAACCCCAGCAACTATATCCAGTACCAGCAACCAGTCAAATTTCTTTTTCAATCAGACACCTCCTCTTTTATTCTTCGACCACATACTCAAACACCATGAATGCTGCCGCTGTAAAGATAATATCGTACCCAATCAGGATATTCACCCAGGGGGTTAATTCTTCCAACGGCAAACCGCCCAGAACAGCGCTGCTGGCTTTGACTGCTGCCACCAGCAAAGGAATAACGACCGGGAAAAGCAAAATCGGCAATAAGATATCCCGCGTGCGGGCTTGCACAGCCATGGTTGCCAGCAAGGTACCGACCGCCACATATCCCCACGACGCCAACAGGGTGACGCCTATGAGCGGAAGCAATAGCAAATTCAAGTTATACAGGATGCTATAAATTGGCAGGACAATCGCCACAGTCAGCAGCATGAATAACCAGTTCGCCAGGGTCTTGCCAAAATAAATCGCTGTACGGTCAACCGGCGCAAGNNGTGCCGGAAAAACTAAAGGTGACCCACAACACCCCGGAGGTGATGGCAGCCCGGGCAGACGGTTGTAACTCCAGCGCAAAATTGAATATAAAGATCACCAGCAAGGCAAACACTAACATTGCCGTGATCAATTCCCGGCTACGCCATTCAGCCGCCAGGTCTTTCCAAACCACCGCCAGCATGGAGCGGAAGAAGCCGCGGATGTTCATGCCGCCACCTCCGTCCGGGCATTTTCCAGGGTCTGCCGATAGAAAGCCAGCACACCATCCTGAGGCAAATCGGCAGCCTGCACTGATGCCTGAATCCTACCCCGTGTCAAGACGTCAAAGCGCGACGCCAGTTCAGAAACCCGCGCCAGGTCGTGTGAGGTCATTACCACTGTCCGGTGCTCAGCTGCGACTTTGCGTAATACCGCATCCAGCATCTCACAGGCATCCTGGTCCAAGCCTGTATGCGGTTCATCTAATAGGAGAACATCCGGCTCATGCAGGATAGCGCGACCAATTGCCAGCCGCTGTTGCATACCCCGCGAGAACGTGCGTACCAAATCCTTTCGCCGGTCAAGCAAGCCTACTAACGATAAAACTTGTGTGATTCGCCCGCTCAAACCCGCTAAATCATACAGTCGCCCATAGAACAATAAGTTTTCTTCCGCCGTCAGGTCACCGTACAGGAGAGGTAGATGCGAGACCACGCCCAGCCGCCGTCGAACAGCGGCTGCATCATGCGGCAGTTGGTGACCCGCAATGCGAACCTCGCCTAACGTCTGCCGGGACAGGGAAGAAAGGATTCGTAAGAAAGTTGTTTTACCTGCCCCATTGGGTCCCAGCAGGGCAACAAACTCTCCTTCTGTGGCGTAAAAGTCCAACTTCCGGAGCACAGTCTTGGGTCCGAAACGCTTGACCAAACCGCGAACCTGGATCAATGAATTCATGAGGGTTAATTCTCTTCCGCTTTCATTTGGGCAAGTTTTGTTTTCAAGTCTTCACGCCGTTCCCGGTAAAGGTCTTCCGGTATTTTTCCAGCTGCGAATTGGTCATCCAGGGCAATGATGGCGTCCAATAGGGCTTCCTTACTCTCCACAAACGTTTCTGCTTCTTCAACCTGNNGTTGGGAAGGGTTGCTTTTTACCTATGGTCAGATCAAGGGATTCGCCCGCTGACAAAGCGCCGCCTGTGTAAAGTTCAACCGATGTGCCTTGAACCGTCCGCTCTCCACCCGACTGCAGTTGATCGCTCTTGACTACCTGCGCTTCACCGCCTGCCGCCACCATCACCACGGTAGAACTCACCGGCACGGGTGTTTCAAATTTGAGGTTTAGCTTTGTTTGAACAGGCAGGGTGTAGACCACAACCACCTGATGACCAGCTCCGGGAGCAATGGCAGCCAGGTCCCCGAAACCATCGTCCAGCAGGACAAAGCGGGTTCCATCCACATCGTCGGGGAATTGCACATCAGACGCCCCTTTTGGCAAGCGATAGGTCAGGACAGGCTGACCGGCTTCACCGACAATTATCTGTTCTCCAGAGTTCGTGAGTAAGAAGATTTCAGCCACATTGACTGCAGCAGGGTCTGAGAAATCAAAAATGACATGCAACCGTTCTGCTGATAATGCAGCGGTATCCGTCGTAGTCTCATATATGTTGATGACCA
>DFYN01000167.1:2203-3133 GCA_002383615.1 Anaerolineaceae bacterium UBA4081 | reverse complement strand
TTGGATGCCATGGCAGCGTTGGAGCCAACAGGTTTGGGAAATCCCGAACCTATTTATGCATGCCGGGGGTTGCGAGTGCAGCGTGCCAAGACTGTCGGCAATCAGGATCAGCACCTGAAGATGACCGTAACTGACGGAACCATCTCCTATGACGCCATCGGTTTTCGTCAGGGTCATTGGCTAAGTCATTTACCTCAGCGGATTGATATTGTCTTTACCTTTGAAATGAATCAATTCAACGGGTTTTCATCGCTGCAACTCAATGTCCGCGATATACGCGACTCCAGCAAATCTTAATCTTTCTACATTTTGAGGCAATTTGTCACATCCGCCATCCCGATTGAAAGCCATTTTACTGGCAATGTTAGTCACTTTCCTGTGGTCCACTTCCTGGGTGCTCATTAAATGGGGGCAAAGCCAGGTTGGTCCCCTCACCTTTGCGGGCATGCGCTACATGCTGGCATTTCTGGTCCTGTTGCCATTCCTCCTCAGGCGGGCGACCCGTACCGAGTTGCTCAGCCTGTCACGGTCAGAATGGGTTAAGCTCATCCTTCTGGGGTTCTTGTACTACTTCATCACGCAAGGTGCNNTGACCTCCATATTTGTGGTTGGTTTGGGAATAGTCTGGTTGAATGAAAAGCCGGGTTGGATTCAATGGGTAGGGCTAATCCTTAACTTATTGGGAATTTACATCTATTTTGCGCCAGTTGCCTTTGAACGTAGCCAATTGATTGGACTGGTTGTCATTATTGTGGGTTTGATTGCTAATGCCATCGGGTCGGTCATGGCAAGGGATATCAACCGGGTCGGGCGCCTTTCGCCACTGGTAGTGACTGCACCCAGTATGGGCATTGGGGCAGCATTAATGTTATTTGTTGGTGTACTGACAGAGCCTGCGCCTGCGCTGCAGGTCTCAGGTTGGCTGATGAT
>DFYN01000167.1:0-2167 GCA_002383615.1 Anaerolineaceae bacterium UBA4081 | reverse complement strand
TTGACCAGCAAGCAGATTATTGGGATTGTTGTCGGTGGAATAGGGGCTGTATTGGTGCAGGTGCACTTGAAGGCGAATAAAAAGAAAAGCGCCGGTGGTATTCCGGCGCAAACTGAAGTTTCTTAATCAACAAATCGATATTTAATCAGAGTCCACATGGCTTCGAATGCATCGCCTATGTGGATTTTCTTACCCTGGTTGTAATCACGCGGGTTGAAAGTGATGGGAACTTCAAAAATACGGATGTGGCGCTTGAGGATTTTGGCGGTGAACTCCGGTTCAAAATCAAAGCGGCGGGCGTGCAGGGGGATATCCTTAACTACCTCTCGGCGGAATACTTTATATCCAGTTTCCATGTCCGACAAGATATTGTTGTAAAGGATGTTGGTGACAAAAGTTAGGATTTTATTGGCGACCATGTTCCAGAACAGGATGGGGCGCCTCGCGCCGCCTAAAAAGCGGGATCCGTAAACTACATCTGCAATACCTTCTTCAAGGGGTCTGAGCAGAGTGGGGTAGTCACGTGGATCGTACTCCAGGTCAGCATCCTGGATAAGTAGAACGTCACCCATGGCATGTTGAATTCCAGTGCGGACTGCGGCACCTTTGCCCATATTTCGTTCGTGCAGGACAACTCGGACACTGTCCTTGCCATCCAGCTCAGCCAAGATCTCGCGCGTGCCGTCGGTTGAGCCGTCATCCACAATCAGTATTTCGCTGACCAAACCTGTGGTCTGAACACGCTGGACAATTTCACGAATGGTGTTGACTTCATTATAAGCAGGGATAATGACTGTAAGTTGCATGAGAAAATTATATCAGAGGAGTTGTAATTTGGTTTTGGTTTGAGGAGCGAAATGATTAAAGCTTACAATCTTGTAATACCTTTTCCAAGAACCCTTCGGGTTGCCGTGCTATAATTTTCTTATTCATTTGTGCTTGGTATTTCTATTCTGGGAGTGTGTTCCATGACGAGTATGCCCCAAAAACCGCTTGCCACAGAACCTGTGGGTGGATTTATTCCCCCGCCGGTTGCCCGGGTGGAGGATACGGGATTGACCCTGCTTTGGCTGCAGGATCTGGTGCTGAAGGTGCTGTATTTCCAGGGGTACATGTCCGGATTCAAGCTGTCTGAAGCAATTGCATTGCCCTTTACGGGTATTACTGACCAAATCCTGGAAGCGCTGAAACGCGAAAAGATGATTGAAGTGCGTACCTCCCAGGCTGGTTTGGGCGAAGGGGCATATATTTACGCAATAACAAGTTTGGGTAGCGGGCGCGCAAAGGAAGCCATTGACCGCAACCAGTATGCTGGACCGGCGCCGGTTCCTTTGGAAGTGTACAACGAATCCATACGACGGCAAAAGGCAGCCCGTGTCCAGGTCACACCACGCTTGATGAAACAGGTGTTGGGGCACCTGACTTTGTCTGAGAAAACGTTCCATCGGCTGGGTCCGGCAGTTAACTCAGGAACGTCCATCTTTATTTATGGTCCTCCAGGTAACGGTAAAACGAGTGTGGCACGAGCAATTGGGAACCTGGTGTTATCCCAGGCTATGTATATCCCCTTTGCTGTATTTGTGGATGGACAAGTCATCAAATTATACGACTCGGTTAACCACCAGCTGGCGCCGGAAGAAGATACCATTCCGGTCACGCCGGGTGGTTTGCGCGGCAGCAATCGCAGGGATACACGCTGGGTCCGCATTCGCCGCCCCTTCATCGTCGCAGGTGGTGAATTGACGATGTCAGGGCTGGATCTGGTCTANNTCTTGATCGATGACTTTGGTCGGCAACAAGTACGTCCACGCGACCTGTTGAACCGCTGGATTGTCCCCCTGGAAAACCGCATCGACTATTTGTCCTTGCACACCGGTCGCAAAATTGAAGTTCCGTTTGATGTATTGGTCATATTCTCAACCAACTTGCCGCCTAAAGACCTGGTGGATGAAGCATTCCTGCGGCGTTTACGCCATAAAATTGAAATTGGCGATCCTTCTTACGAAGAGTATCGAGATATCTTCAAAAAAGTAGCAGAGTCTAAGGGTATTCCTTACAGCGATGAAGGCTTAGCATACCTCTTGCAGGAACAATATATTAAGCGCAATCGCAAGCTGCGCGCCAACCATCCGCGCGACTTATGCGACCAGATTATGGATATCGCCCG
>DFYN01000158.1 GCA_002383615.1 Anaerolineaceae bacterium UBA4081 | reverse complement strand
CCGGGTGTCGTCCACCGCTTAGATAAAGATACATCTGGCTTAATCATCCTGGCAAAAACGGACAAGGCTCACCGATGGTTGCAAGACCAGTTTCGGTTACGTAAAGTTGTCAAGTTATACACTGCGTTGGTGGATGGCAAGCCACCCACCCCTACCGGCAGGATAGAAGCCCCAATTGGTCGGGATCCGTCCCATCGTAAGAAAATGGCAATTGTTCAACCTGATAAGGGGCGCGAATCTGTCACTGAATATCGCTCATTAGAAACTTTTGCTGCCCACACCTTAATTGAAGCCCATCCCTTGACCGGTCGGACCCACCAAATCCGCCTGCATTTTGCTTTTCTGGGCTGTCCCATCGTTGGCGATACTTTGTACGGGCACCGAAAATCATCCATACCTATGGACCGCCATTTTCTACACGCTGCCCACCTGACAATTACGCTTCCTGGAGAGAGAACCCCCCAAACTTTTGAAGCTCCATTACCGCCTGAACTTGAAAGAGTTTTAGCGATAGTGCGGATTTCCACATCACATTTCAATGAAGGTCGCTGATGAAAACATATGATTTGCGTTCTGATACGGTAACCCAACCCACACCTGCCATGCGGGAAGCAATGGCAGTTGCTGAAGTTGGGGATGATGTTTTTGAAGAGGATCCGACCATTAATCGGCTCCAGGAAGTCGCTGCTGCAAGAGTGGGCAAGGAAGCGGGGTTGTTTGTGTCTTCCGGCACCATGGGTAACCTGATTGCAGTGTTGGTTCACTGTGGACGCGGGGATGAAGTTATTATGGGTGAACGGGGGCATACCTTCCTGTTCGAGGCGGGCGGAATTTCTGCGCTGGGCAGCGTCTTTCCCCACACCTTATCTAATCAGCCGGATGGCACGCTGCTGCTCGAAGATATCAAGGCAGCCATACGTTCTGATGATGTGCACCATCCCATCAGTCGGCTGGTAATACTTGAGAATACCCACAACCGCTGCGGGGGTGTACCGTTAACCGCAGCTTATACCCAACAGGTAGGTGATGTGGCGCGCGAATATAACCTGAAACTCCACATCGACGGCGCACGAATCTTCAATGCGGAAGTGGCACTAAATGTGCCTGCCAAAACCCTGGCTGCGCCGGCGGATTCAATCACCTTTTGCTTGAGCAAAGGTTTATGTGCACCCGTAGGCTCAGTGCTTTGTGGGAGCAAAGCGTTTATTGCAACGGCAAGGCGCTATCGTAAAATGCTTGGCGGCGGCATGCGGCAGGCAGGCATTTTGGCGGCAGCCGGGCTGGTGGCGTTGGAGCAAAATATCGACCGTCTGGTGGATGACCATCGCCGTGCGCGGGCAATTGCGGATGGATTAGCGCAGATTCCTGGAATCACATTTGAAATGGGGTTGCCGACAACCAATATGGTCTTTCCGTCTCTGACGGAAGATGTGAAATTATCAACACAGGAAATCGCTGGAAAGTTAGCCGAGCTAGGCGTCAAGGTTAGTGTCAATACAAATCGGCGCTTTAGGCTGGTGACCCATTATTGGATCGATGACGCAGGTGTTGAACAAACGATTGCTGCCTTCCGNNTTGGCTGCGGCAAATGATTGGTTTGCCAGATGATGAAGCATTTGGGTTGTTGCAGTCTACGTCCCGAACTGCCATCCTCACAACCGGAGCCGTTTACCTGGCATTTCACCTGACAGCCACGCTCATTTGGTCAACTTACTTCAGCCCTCGTTTGTGGATTTGTACAGCCATGATGGGGGTGATTGTTGGAACAAGCTTATGGTTACTACCCAGAGCATTTGCAGCCGCACAAGTCGTTTGGTTTGTGGGTCTGACAGCCACTATCCTGGCGGCTTTCAACCTGTTCGATGAACCCATGGTTTTACTCATACTGGCAATAATCCCGATGATGGCAGTTATGATGGTGGGTTTATCAGGTGCGCTTGTCGTTTCTGCTTTTTCCATTGTGGTCATTCTAAATTTGGCTCACATTCCTTGGTTAAATCCTGTTCCATCAAACTTTCAGATCGTCTTAATATTTGCCTCGCTCGCGATGGGAGGGCTGGGTTGGGGTATGTCCAATAACTTGGTATCTGCCATTGAGGCAGCTGTTTACCATCATGGTTTGGCTGTCCAACGTCTGGAAGAAACCCGCAAGCACCGGGCAGAAATTAGTGTATTGCTTCGTGAACAGGGAAAGACCAATTATCAGCTTGACCGCATGAATAAGATGCTGGAATATGCCCGGGCGAGGGCTGAAGAAGCACGGGAGGACCGCGACCGTTTTGCACTGGCGGTCAGCCATGAGCTACGCAGTCCGCTCAACTTTATTATTGGTTTTAGCGACCTGATTGTGAATTCACCCGAAACGTATGCACCCATTGAAACATGGCCGGCTGGACTGTATCAAGATATTGAAGGCATTTACCATTCCAGTAATCATTTGTTGGGGTTAATCAATGATATCCTTGACATGGGAAAAATTGATGCCCACCAAATGACACTCTTACGCGACCGGGTGACGATTGAGCAATTGATTTCTGAAGTGGAAGAAATGGCAGAAAGTACAGTAACTGAAAAGGGGTTATGGCTGCATCTAGATATCGAAAAGAACTTGCCGGGTCTGTATATTGATAGGACCCGAATTCGTCAGGTGCTGATTAATCTCATTACAAACGCATTGAGGTTCACCAAACAAGGCGGTATCACATTGCGTGCTCGATTGCAGGACACTCATACGATTCGAGTCGAGGTGGAGGACACCGGTACTGGCATTCCCAGTGAAGAACTGGACCGAATTTTTGACGAGTTTCGGCAGGGAGGTACCTCAAATTGGCAGCGGACAGAAGGTACTGGTTTAGGTTTGCCTATCAGTCGGCGGTTCATTGAACTGCACGGTGGAACCATGGGAGTCGAAAGCAAAATTGGCGAAGGATCTATCTTTCACTTCACCCTTCCTGTAATTGAAGTACCCGCAGACTTACAAGACATTGAGTCGGACGCCTTGCATCTGGTAAGGCAAAAACATCAACCATTCCAACCCCTTGAAACTGACCCCTTGTTGATTTTCCTATCTCCAAATGGACTTTGGGCGCGACTATTAGCGGAAGCCTTACATGGTTATCGTGTTACTGTGATCCGAGAGGCGGCGACATTGGCGCCCCTGGTGCAGCAACTTTTTCCACAGGCTGTCATTGTGGATGAGTCGTTGGCAGATCAGGAGGCTGTCCGTCATTTTTGTGATAACCCACCCTATGACTTGCCCATTTTAACATTTACTTCGCCTATTGATACTGGCAGGGAAGCGGACTTACCACCTAATGTCTTGAGATACCTGGTTAAACCAATCAATCGCGCTGTATTAATGGAAACCCTCCAAAAAATACCTGAAGCTCGCAGACTTCTGGTTGTAGATGATGACCCTAATATGATCAGATTAGTAACCCAGTTGTTTAAAGCCGAAGAGCTAACCAGTGGTTCGATTTTGGATTATGACCTACTTCCAGCTGCCAATGGTTTGGAAGCTTTCAATACGCTGATGGGTGGAAAAGTTGATGCTGTTTTGCTGGACCTTAACCTGCCTGATATGGATGGTTTCAGCCTGATGGATACGATGCAAGCTGATAGTCGTACTCGCAATATACCCATCATCATCATCTCCGCTTCTGATTTACCGCAGGCAACGGTAGCCCAACAAAAGGGTACCCTTAAGATTTCTATTGACCGACCATTTACACGGGAAGACCTGGCACATGCAATTGTCGCCCTGTTGAACGAGGTGGCACCGGTGTATCCCAGTTCGGCAATTCCCCCTGAAAATGAGTAAGGCTAAATAATATCCATCAGGTGCAACGCATCTAGAAATTGTTTTTGCGTAATTGGTTTTTTCAGAAACCCTGCTGCCCCCAGGGAAATTGCCAACTCGGGTTCTTGCCAGGCGGAACAAACTAAAACCGGAATATTGCTCGTGTCCTTATTCAGTTTTAGCGCTTGAAGGACTTCCCAGCCATCCACCTGCGGCATCATCACATCGAGGGCAATAAGGACTGGTTGTAAGTGTTGTGCCAGTTCCAGTGCCTGACCTGCCTGAGTTAAACCAACCACCAACACATTGCTGCGCGACAAGTAACGCTGAAAAAGGGCAATAGCCGGTTCCTGGTCATCCACTACGAGAATGATGGGTTGATCCCCTCGCGGCAAGAGCAAAGTCAGATCGACTGTACGATCGGGTTTGAGGGTTTGCTGGAAGCGGGCATTAGTCCGCTCTGCCCAGTAACGGACTGTGTCCAATGCCGTTTTATTGACCTCATCCATCTTGGCTTCATCTTCAGGTAACATGAAGGTGAAGCTAACCAGAACCTCTGCCTCAAGCGTTTTTGCTGATATCGTGATTGGCTTTGTAGATAAACTATGAAATGCATTATTGAACAGGCTAATCAAGACTTGGCGTAAGATGACTCGGTCAGCCAAAATTGTTGCCAGGAGGGGGTCTAAGTTGAACATTACTTGCACGCCTTCCTGCTCAGCGCGCCGCTCCATAGTCTTCCATACCCCCAGAATTACTTCAGTAGGGTCCAATCGTTCCCGGTGCAGCTCAAAGGACAATGGGTTGGATGAGCCCTCTTCTTCAGCCTGACCATCGAGGTTCAGGCGGTCCCAGAGGACAACGGACAGCGCTTCCAGGGCGCGATGGTGGTCGCGGCGCAATTGCCGCTCAGAAAGCGCCAGCCTTACNNATATAGAAAGGTCTACCTTCGGGCAAAGCAGGTGTGAAATCTTTTCCGGTTGGGCGCAAGGAAGAGATTGCCTCCTGGAATAATTGGCGGACCTGTTCACCGCGGCTAGATCCAGCGATTTGTGGGATGAGTTGGCTCGTCAGAGGGTGCTTTTCAATGGCGGCATAATCATAAAGATTGGCTGCCACGAACTTTACCCATCCTTCAAAATCAATCCGATTAATCATTCCGAACGTTGTCCTGTTGATGTCCGTATCATGTCCATTTGCTGATTGAAGCGCTGGTTGTCAATCATTATAATAGTTTTACCAGGTAATAATGCTTGGAAACTCTAAAAGGAGAAGTTAGATATGCCCAGCAAAAAAGTATTATGGATTGTCTTGGCAGCGACCCTCATCTTATCGATGGTCCTGACTGCCTGCACAACGCCCACAACCACAGTCCCGACTGAGGTTGTAACCGAAGCCCCGACCGAAGCGCCAGTTGTTGAGAAGCAGCAAGTGGAAGTCTTCTCATGGTGGACCGGTGGTGGCGAAGCCGCTGGTTTGGACGCGATGATTAAAATCTTTGCTGCCCAGAACCCGGATATCGAATTCCTGAATGCTGCGGTTGCTGGCGGCGCTGGCACCAATGCCCGTGCTGTCCTCGCAACCCGACTTCAGGCTGGCGACCCGCCCGATAGCTGGCAGGCGCATGCCGGTCAAGAAATCATTGGTACCTATGTCAAGGCTGACCAAATTGAACCCCTAAATTTCCTCTATGAGGAAAAAGGCTGGTTGGAAGTCATGCCCGAAACATTGATCCCCTTGATCTCTGAAAATGGCAATATTTACTCGGTACCTGTCAATATTCACCGCGCTAACGTGTTGTGGTACAACCCCGCCGTGTTGGCTGCGAACAATATTGACCCGACCACCCTCACCTCCATGGAAGCCTGGATTGCTGCTTTGGACACACTCAAGGCAGCCGGCGTCATTCCCCTGGCGCTTGGCGAACAGTGGACCCAGATGCATCTGATGGAAACTGTATTACTCTCCACCCTCGGTGCAGAGAAATACAATGGTCTTTGGAGCGGCACAACCGATTGGGCGAGCCCGGAAGTCACAACTGCCCTAGGCAACTTTGCCAAACTCCTCGAATATGTCAACTCTGACTACTCGACCCTGACCTGGCAGGATGCCTCCCAGCTTGTTGTCTCTGGTGATGCAGCATTCAATGTCATGGGTGACTGGGCAGAAGGCTACTTCAAAGAACTCAAAGTTGAACCCAAGACCGGTTTCGGTTGGATGCCCGTTCCTGGTACGCAAGGCACCTTCCAGTTCCTGTCTGATTCATTTACCCTGGCTAAGGGCGCACCCAATCGTGATGCAGCCATTGCCTGGTTAAGCATCTGCGGTTCCAAAGAAGGTCAAGATGCCTTCAATCCTGTCAAGGGTTCCATCCCGGCTCGCACCGATGGCGACGTAACCCTCTACGATGAATATCTGCAGTCTGCCATGGTTGACTGGTCGAAAGACATCGTTGTTGGCTCATTGGCACATGGTGTCGTTGCTAATGATTCCTGGAAGACCGAAATCAACAATGCCCTGGGTATCTTTGTAGCCGACAAGGCTGTCGAAGGTTTCCAGACTGCGTTGGTTGCTGCTTGCAAGAGCAGTGGTCCTTGCAAATAACCTGTATCAGCTTAGGCTGAGGTAATTCTTCTGCCCGGCGTTCCGGACCAAGGCGGGTGGTAATCGCCGCCATCCGGTACTGCCGGGCAGATATTATGAGGTCACAGCATGCATAATCGACGTGATAAATGGCTCTCCTTCCTACTGGTTTCCCCGTCAATCATCGCGGTTGCGATCTTTGTGTATGGCTTTATTGGGTGGACAATCCGGGTTTCGTTGAGTGGGTGGAAAGGGTTAATGCCTGATTACACTTTTGTTGGATTGAAGAATTATGCCACTTTATTGAACGATCCCCGATTTCAAATTGATATTCGCAACACATTAATTTTTACGGCAGTATTCCTTGTTGGAGCAGTTTTGCTTGGTTTGGCGCTTGCTATTATGTTGGATCAGGGCTTGAAAGGTGAAGCCTTTTTCCGTGGTATATTCCTTTTTCCTATGGCAATCTCCTACATCGTCACCGGTGTAGTTTGGCGGTGGTTGATGAACCCTGCGATGGGTTCACGCCTGAGTGGTTTTAACTTACTTTTCAAATCCCTGGGGCTGGATTTTCTGGTTAACACCTGGCATACAACCCCTTATTGGGGTATCGCTTTTTTGGCTATCCCAGCAATTTGGCAGCTTTCCGGGTACACGATGGCGATGTATCTGGCTGGATTACGCGCCATACCCGACCAGCTGCGGGAAGCAGCCCGGGTGGATGGTGCCTCAGAATGGCAGATTATGCGCTATATTATCCTGCCTCTCCTCACGCCAGTCACGCTTAGCGCTGTCATCATTATTGGTCATATGTCCCTGAAGGTTTTTGACCTGATTGTGGCGGTGGCGGGAAAGCAACTGCCTTTGGACGTTCCAGCTATTTATATGTGGCAGGCAACATTTGACGGCAACTTTTATGGATTAGGCGCTGCAATTGGTGTCTTCCTGTTGATCAGTGTGGCGATCCTGATTATTCCATACATTCGATTTACACTGCGAAGCGAGGAAAACTCATGAAAAAATTTCGCCTTCGCAAGAAACACTTGCTGTACATTCCACTGGTATTCCTTGCCATTATCTGGTTATTGCCCCTTTACGTCATGGTGGTAACGGGCTTTAAAGGATTTGAAGAAATCAGCTTGAAAACCATGTGGAACCTGCCAGCCAGCATCCAGTTTGACAATTACCTGGAAGCCTTTGGAAAATTGGCGCCGAACCTGTGGAATAGCATCAATATGGTCATTCCAGCGGCGATCATTTCCTCCATCCTTGGGTCGCTCAACGGATACTTGCTATCCAAGTGGAAGTTTAAAGGTTCGGATATTATCTTTCCGCTTATTCTATTTGGTATGTTCATTCCATACCAGGCTATCTTAATTCCTCTGGTTCAGTTTATGAAAGCCGTGGATTTATATGGTGGTTTGCCGGGTTTGGTTTTAACCCATGTGATCTATGGGATTCCGATTACAACGCTGACATTCAGAAACTACTATGCATCCATATCAAATGAATTACTGGAGGCTGCATCGGTGGATGGTTCTAGTATGCTGCGCACCTATTGGAGCATTTTATTGCCCATATCCATCCCAAGTTTTGCGGTCGTCCTTATTTGGCAATTTACACAGGCTTGGAATGATTTCCTCTTTGCGGTGGTGGTGACAAAACCGGAGTTTTGGCCAATTACAGTTGCTCTGAACAATATGGCAGGTAGCCAGATCATCGCCTGGAATGTACAAATGGCAGGTGCGTTCATTACTGCTTTGCCAACACTATTGTTATACCTCTTCCTTGGGCGCTACTTCCTGCGCGGCATGATGGCGGGCGCTCTCAAGGAGTAACTCCTCCGTTGGGTTGGGTTTGGGTTGGAAGGCAAGGGCGGTACGTCACGCCCTTGCTCTTTCTATCTATGCGTATCTATTTGATATAATGATAAGGTCGTGAAAGCTTTCACCATTTAGACGTTAATTTATTAATATGGCATAGGAGTTGTTGATGAAGGAATGGTTTAGCCTTGCTGAAATGGATGCTGCCGCTGATGTCATCCGGAGCCGTACCGAATGGAAACCCCGAATAGGACTCATATTAGGCTCAGGGTTGGGTGGTCTGGCAGATGAAATTGAACAACCAGATAGAATCCCATATTCAGATATTCCAGATTTTCCGACATCTACTGTAATGGGTCACACAGGAAGATTGGTGATTGGACGGTTGGAAAACCAGACAGTGATGGTGATGCAGGGTCGGGCGCATTACTATGAAGGTTACTCTATGGCGCAAGTCACATTCCCGGTGCGTGTGATGCAGCGGTTGGGGATTGAGATATTAATCGTTACCAATGCAGCTGGTGCAATAAATCCAAATTATCAAGCGGGGGAAGTGATGCTGATTACTGACCACATTGGTTTGATTGGAATGACCGGTAATAATCCGCTTCGAGGTCCGAACATTGATGAATTGGGTCCACGCTTTCCAGATATGAGTCAGCCTTATGACCATAAATTAATCCAAATTGCCCGGGATGTTGCAAATCGGCATCATATGCCATTGCATGAAGGGGTGTATGCCAGTCTATCCGGACCCTCTTTTGAATCACCTGCGGATTTGCGTTTCCTGCGAACCATTGGTGCGGACGCAGTTGGCATGTCAACCGCGCCTGAGGTCATTGTGGCTCGCCACGGGGGCACACGTGTATTGGGGTTCTCTGGCATCTCTAATAAAGCCAACCTGGATGGAAGCACACTGACCACTCACGAAGAGGTTTTAGCGGCTGGTAAGATGATTGTGCCCACCCT
>DFYN01000059.1:13814-14356 GCA_002383615.1 Anaerolineaceae bacterium UBA4081 | reverse complement strand
CCTTTTTGCAGCATGTCTGTTTCAACCACGTCCATGATACGGCTGCCGATCCCAAGGTTGCGATATGGCGCTTTAACACGAAAGGAGTACAAATAGGCACGGTCAATTCCGTTAGCCAGCTCCAGCCGTTCACTATCCATTTGGATGAACACCTGTCCAAGGACACCAGTCGAGGGTGTTTCCGCGACCCACATGGTAGTTTTCTCTTCCAGCATGCGCTCATAGGCTATTTGATAGACCTGTCGGAAATGGGAATATTCGCCTTCCCATTCCAGGGCAGGTAAGTCCGACTGAACCAAATGTCGGACAGTGAGCGTTGCCAGCAAGGTGTCAGCTTGCGTTGTCTCCATTTGCGCCTTCTGAGGGTGGGAGGTGTTGGATGAGTTGTGATAGGAGTTGTTTCTCTTCATCCTGCGAGTGAAGTGCTCCATTCAACCAGGCATCCCGTAATTGTCCCATTAAAGACCGATATCCCGGTCCTCGTGGAATGCCCATTCGCTCCAACTCAGCAATCGTGGTGTGGGGTTGGATATATTGCCAGA
>DFYN01000059.1:11380-13696 GCA_002383615.1 Anaerolineaceae bacterium UBA4081 | reverse complement strand
TTTAATTGTGCCAACCACACCAGGTATGCCAGCGCGGTTTGGATAGGCAAGCTGCCCATCTGTGCCGGCAGTCCCCAGCGCTCGTCCGGGGGTAAAAGGCACTGGTCAAGCGCTGAGGCACGCTGTTTGTCCCATGCCAGGGCGGGGTGAATCGCAACCAGCAACCCCAACTCATGCAGCCGGGTTAAGCCGTAAGACGGATGAGGTTCACTAAGTAACAGGTTAAACTCATGCCGTAATCGATCTCCGGAGACAGGTTTGATTACGGGCAAAGCCTCGCCAATTAATTCCAGCGTGCGAGGTTCAATCGTGAAGTTAAATCGTTGTTCAAAGCGTACTGCGCGCAACATGCGGGTGGGGTCATCAATAAAGGACAACGAGTGAAGAACCCGCACCAGCCCCTTATGCAAGTCATTCAATCCTCCCCAGTAATCGTACAGGTCGCCAAAATGGTGCCCATCCAGCCGCAGCGCCATGGTGTTAATGGTAAAGTCACGCCGATGGAGATCCAGTTTGATGCTGGAGCGCGATACGGTTGGCAAAGCGGTCGGATAGTCATAAAACTCAGTTCGCGAACTGATAAAGTCTAAGGTCTCTGGCAATTCATCCACCACCTGGCAGCCCTTGGGTAAGTGGGCAGCCACCTGCGCGCGTGCTTTGGTAATGCGCCATTTGGCAGTGCCAAATCGGGAGTGGCTGACCACATCGCCACCAGTTTCAGCGGCGGCTCGCGCCAGTTGAATGGCGTCGCCTTCTACAACCACGTCAAAATCAAGGCTGGGACGATTGAGCAGCAAATCACGCACAAAGCCACCCACAATATAAATCGGGATGTGCTGGCTCGCAGCCAGGTCTGCCAGGAATTGCAGGAACGCCAGCCTTGTGGGGGTCAGCGAGGTTGTCAGTTTCTCCGCCAGGTTCAGCCGTCCGGGCATCCGCGCTTCACCAGCTGCTAACGCTTTGACCAGGTCGGTGCGGGTCACAATGCCGATAATGGCGTGACTGTCGGGGTCTATGACGGGTATCTGCCCCCAGCCTGAATCTGCCATGCGACGATGCAAGTCATCCAGGGTATCCTGAGAGGTCACTGTCACTTCGCCAGCTTCCATCAGACGGTGAGCGGGCAAGTTCATTTGGTGTGAAAGTGAACGGTCCACAGCCCGACGGGTGAGTAAGCCCACGACTTTTCCATCTGCCACTACCGGGTAGCCCTCATAGCCAAACCGGCGCATGAGGCTGCTGGCTTCTTCAGCGGTGGTTTCAGGCGTAATGAGCAGGGGGTTGCGGGACATGAGTTGCGCCACGGTGATGGATGGGACAACCATGCCTGGCAGCATGTCGAGGAGCTTCTGGACAGCCTGGTCGAGCGCTGCAGGGTCATCCGGCGATGTGCCCTGAGGGGGTTGGAACAGGGCAGCTGCTGCCCGTTCGTGACCTCCACCACCATAGGCAAGCGCTATTTTGGCGACATTGATGGAATCGCTGGTAGACCGGGCAATCATGCGAATCCCTTCTGCTGTTCGAATAAACAGGAACAATGCATCCGGGTCCAGAAGGTCGCGCAGCTTGTGGGCGATACTGGATATTTCCTCACTCAATTCCCGCGCATCCGCCTGGGCAATCAAGATGGTTTTCCCGTGGATGGTGTGGGTCTGAACGTTCTTCAGCAAGTGGTCATACAGGCTGCGTTGGGCTGGTGACAGTGTTGGGTTGAGGTAATCCACCGCTGTGCGCAGGCTGGCGCCCATTTCCAGCAATGCTGCTGCAGCCCGGACATCACGCGGTGTGGTGCTGGCATAGGTCAATGAGCCGGTGTCCTCGTAAATCCCCAATAACATCAGGGTGGCTTGCAAGGTGGTCAGGTGCTCGTTCTGCTCTATAAGCGCTTCCACCATAAGTGTGGTGCATGCACCAACAGGATCCAGGTGGACGGTCCAATCATCAGGCAAGGCAGGCTTGAGGTGGTGGTCAATCACCTGGATTTTGGTTTTCGCGCTAACACCTTTAAGCGTGACCAGGGATTGGGTATCCACCAGGGTTACTATTTCAATTGGACTTCCTGAAAGGTCGTCTGGTTCCGTAAAAGGTAAATCCTGCGCATAGATATTGAGGAAAGCACGCACATTGCGGTTCACTTTGCGAGGTAATACTGCAAAAGCGCCCTCATGCAGTAGGCTGGCTCCCAGCAATGCGCCAATGGCGTCAAAATCTGCTTGTTCGTGGGTCAATATCACATGCATACAAGTATTGTATCAAAGTTGCCGAAGGATAACAGCCTGATTGGCAATTGCATGGCGTTTGGGGTATGATTCTTGT
>DFYN01000059.1:11197-11355 GCA_002383615.1 Anaerolineaceae bacterium UBA4081 | reverse complement strand
GGCGGACTGGGCTCGCCGATTGCCCTATACCTGGCAGCAGCAGGTGTGGGACGCATTGGTCTGGTGGATTATGATGCAGTGGATGATACTAACCTGCAGCGACAGGTTATCCACGATTCCACTCAAGTCGGTGCCCGTAAAGTGGAGTCAGCCAGGCA
>DFYN01000059.1:8487-11168 GCA_002383615.1 Anaerolineaceae bacterium UBA4081 | reverse complement strand
CTGCTCAATGACCTGGCTGTCCTGACGGGCAAGCCGTATGTATTTGGCTCCATCTTCCAGTTTGAGGGACAGGTGAGTGTGTTTGATGCCCGGCGCGGACCGTGCTACCGCTGCCTGTTCCCTGCGCCGCCCCCGCCAGAACAGACCATCTCTTGCGCAGAAGGTGGCGTTTTAGGCGTGCTGCCGGGCGTTATTGGCACCCTGCAAGCCACCGAAGTCCTCAAGCTTATCCTGGGGGTGGGTGAACCTCTCATTGGCAAACTTTTGCTGTATGATGCCCTTGAATTAAGCTTCCACCATATCCTGCTGAAGAAGAATCCCAACTGTGTGGTTTGTGGAAGTCATCCATCTGTCACCTCGTTGATTGATTATCAGGAATTCTGCGGCTTGCCCGCCTCGCCGGATAGGGCTCAATTGCCGCCGGAGTGGGAAGTGGAACCGGAGGAATTGCAACGCCTGAGGCAGGCTGGCGCACCCATGCGCCTGATTGATATCCGCCGTAAGGCAGAATTGGAAATATCCCACATCGAAGGCGCAGAGCATATTCCTTTTGAGCAACTGATGGCAGCATTGCAGGGAGTGGATCCCGGGCAGCCAATCATCCTGTTTTGCCGCACAGGGGTGCGCTCGGCGCGCGGAGTGCGCTGGCTCAGACAAGCCGGGCTGACNNTCGTGAACACCAATTATTGTAGATTGACATTTGTCTCGAAAGGTAAAAATGGCTGAAAAACAAAAAGTCCTTTTAGCAGTCCTGGCTCACCCGGATGACGAAACCTTCGGCATGGGCGGTACCCTCGCCTTGTACGCCCGCCAGGGCGTGCAGGTTCACCTGGTGTGTGCCACGCGCGGCGAGGTGGGTGAGGTGGATGATAAATACATGCGGGATTATGCCAGCATTGCTGATTTACGTGAAGCCGAACTGCGCTGTGCCGCTGGTCATTTGGGTTTGACGGGTGTGCATTTCCTCAACTACCGCGACTCGGGTATGGCTGGCTCACCTGAGAATCAGCACCCCCAGGCGCTGGCTGCCCAACCCATTGAAGCTGTCGCTGCGGCTGTAACGCACTATATTCGCACTCTAAAACCGCAAGTCATTCTCACCTTTGACCCAATTGGCGGCTATCGACACCCTGACCATATCGCCATCCATCAGGCAACCGTGTTGGCGTTTCATGCTGCCGGCGACCCGTCGCAATTCCCGGATGGCTTGCCTGCCTGGCAACCGCAAAAATTGTATTACCATACCTTTCCGCGCGGTTTCCTGAAGCTTTTTGTGCGCTTAGCGCCGTTGGTGGGCAAGGACCCTCATAAGTTCGGCAAGAATGGCGATATTGACATGGCATCCATTGCGGAAGTGGACTTTCCAGTGCATGCCCGTATCAACTATTATTCTGTGGCTGACCTACGAGACGAAGCCACTGCCTGCCATGCGTCGCAGGGCGGTACCAAATCTGGGGGTGGGTTGTTCGGGCGCATACGCCGCATGTGGGATTCACGGGACGTTTTCATGCGTGCGTTCCCCGAACCGGATGGTCACATCGAGAAGGATTTGTTCGAAGGGATCAGTTAAAATAAGTAAAGGTCGGGCTTGCCCGACCTTTACTTATTTTGGAGAAAGGCGTTGCCGAATGGCAGAAATGATGGGACAACGATCCCAGATGCCGTAGATTGCAACCAGGACGCCCAAGATAATCAACAACCAGGACGTGCCACCTGAGACACCCGCGACAATCAATGCAGCCCCGGCTACCAGGTAAATAATCCGCGTCATGAGGGAGCGCTGAAAAACAGGCGATTCCCCCTTTTCCACCGCTTCAAAGAATGCCATCAGCTCAGGCTCGCCCATATATCCGGTCTTACGGGCGACTTGTTTGCCACTCGCATAGCCGATGACAGTTGGGATACCCATCACGTTCAATTCACGTAAGATTTCAGGTGATTCGTCTGCGTTTACCCGCACCAGTTGGACTTTGCCTTCAAATGCTTTCTCAGTGGATTGAAGCTGGGGTGCCATTGCCCGGCATGGACCGCACCACTCAGCCCAAAACTCAACCACGATGGGCAGGTTGGTCGTTCTGACTAATTCGTGAAATTCACTTAATTGCATCATGCTCCTTAATAACCGACCCCGTTGCAGCGCAGCGGGGTCGGTGTGGCGGACAAGAACTGCTTATTTATTGGTGCGGAATTTGAACAATGAGTACAATGGGCAGAAACCAATCGCGCCCGTGATGATAGCAATTCCGCCGATGATCATCAGCACAATTCCCAGGGTCGGTGAAATTTCACCAAAAAGACCCAAAGCGAAAAGTGCTACACCCAATACCACACGAATGATACGATCTGTCTTTGATTCGTTGATTGTCATCTCGTTTCTCCTTTACGAAAAGTGTCTTACATCGTTTGATGCAAAAATCAGAGATTAGTTGCATCAGTTGTGGATAAATTCATTATACATCGAATGCTGCTGCTCCATGCTACAATAAAGCATGGAATGTCAGTATACATGGCTTGGGATCGTACCGTATGACGACGCCTGGCAATTGCAGGAGAATTTGTCTGCAGCTGTGGGGGCAGGTACACAATTGCCAACTTTGCTGCTGCTGGAGCATCCGCACACTTTTACCCTTGGGAGACGCGGGGATGCGAAACACTTACTCTGGACCCCAACTGAGCTAAAA
>DFYN01000059.1:3643-8410 GCA_002383615.1 Anaerolineaceae bacterium UBA4081 | reverse complement strand
GGCATTGATGCCAAACCGCGTGAAAACTTAACCGGGGTTTGGGTGCACCTACCGGATGGGACGCCAGCGAAAATAGCGTCCATTGGCATCAAGGTGGATGTGCGCGGTGTCACCCGCCATGGTTTTGCGCTCAATGTGGTACCGCAAATGTCGTATTGGCGGGGGATTGTGCCGTGTGGGCTGGAGGACGTGCGCATGACCTCATTGGAAGAACTGATGCCAGAACCGCCTTCTGTTGCTGACACGGCTCAAATGGTCGTCCAAGCATTCAGTGAAGTATTTGACGCACGTATGATTCAAACAAATTTTATTGAAATGAAGTAATATTGGCATAATATTTTGGAGATGTGAGGCGTATATGCTTCAACCGAATCCGTATCCGGGCAAGCTGATTATCGTCGAAGGCATCGACGGCAGCGGCAAGTCCACTCAAATTGACCTTCTGGCAAAGTGGCTGCGCGCCAAAGGCGTGGTGGTTTATTTTAGTGAGTGGAACTCATCACCACTCGTAAAGAGCACCACCAAACTGGGCAAAGCTGACAAAATGTTCACACCCACCACTTTTAGCTTGCTTCAGGCAACTGACTTTGCTGACCGCTGGCAGAACAAAATCTTGCCGATGATAAAAGCTGGCGCAATTGTGCTCGCAGATCGTTATGCCTTTACTGCTTTTGCCCGTGACGTTGCCCGCGGGGTTGACAGGGACTGGGTTCGTACGGTCTACTCATTTGCCTTCCAACCCGATCTGGCATTCTATTTCCGTGTTCCTATTGAAATTGCAGTTGAACGCATCCTGACGGGCAGGGCATCCCTCAAATATTACGAAGCCGGCATGGACCTTGGACTTTCCGAAAACAAGGTTACCAGTTTTCGTTTGTTCCAGCAGCGCATTTTGGATGAGTATGACAAAATGGTGTCAGAATACGGTTTCACGGTCATTGACGGCGCTTCATCTGTTCAGAAACAGCAAAAACTGGTCCGTCAGGTTGTTATGCGCCTAATGGACAGCTGGCAGCCTTTGTCCATTCCGGCAATGCCAACCGCCAAAAAAGGACATACACACAGGAACCCTTTAACGGAGGTGAGCCATGAGTAATCCAAAATTTTATGGCGCTGGCTTTCCGTATCGTACAATCAAAGAGGTTCCGGGAACGTTAATCGTCCTGGAAGGTACGGACGGCGTCGGTCGCTCCACTCAAGTTGATCTCCTTCGCACCTGGTTGGAGGACGAAGGCTTTGCCGTTTCCGATACGGGGCTAAAACGCTCGCCTTTGTGCGAACCTGGGCTTGAAGCTGCCAAAAATGGTCATACCCTCAGCCCACTCACGATGAGCCTGTTCTATGCCACTGATTTTGCTGACAGGCTTGAAAACCAAATCATTCCTGCCCTCAAAGCCGGTTTCCTGGTGCTTTCCGACCGATATTTCTATTCCATCATTGCCCGGGATATTGTGCGCGGCGCAGACCCGGAGCGTGCCCGTCAGGTTTATGGATTTGCCCTGAAGCCCGATATTGTTTTGTACCTTCGGACTGATATAACCACCTTGACAACCCGTATGATCCTGGGCGGTGGCTTCGACCATTGGGAATCGGGCATGGATATTCATTGCGCGGACAATTTATATGACAGTTTCCGCCTCTACCAAACCCAGGTTATGGAACAATTGGACGGCATGGCAACTGAGTACGGATTCACCACAATAGACGCCAGCCGCAGCATTCACGAAGTGTTTGAAGATTTACGCCGCGCAATCAAACCGCTTTTACCACGCATCCGCTAAACAGTCTAAGGATGTGTGAGGAGAATTAATGACACCGGATAAGAAAAAGAAGAAACCCATTCCGGATGTGACCACGCAGGTGGTTGCAGCTCGCCTGATCCTTAAACAGGTACGAGCCCTGGAGGCTGAACTACCCGGCGTAGAGGCAGCTGAAGACATTGAGGCGATTCATCGCATGCGTGTAGCCTCCCGCAGGCTGCGGTCTAACTTGATGATATTTGAACCTGTCTTGCCCGCCAAACCATTGGCGCGTTGGCAGCAGGGTGTGCGTGGATTGACCCGCGCGCTTGGTTCTGCTCGTGACCTGGATGTTCAAATTGAGCATGTCTCAACGACGCTCAACCATACCACCGACAAGGAACTTCAGCGCGGGCTTCGACGACTGATGCTACGCCTGCAGCAACAACGCGCAAATCGACAAAAAACGGTCCTTAAAATGGTTGCGGACTGGCAGAAGGAAAAAACTGGCGCAGACTTGTACTTGCGTCTGGGAGGTTGGGAATCGCGCCTGCCGGATGGAAAATGTGAACCCTCCTTGCCTCTGGCAGACCTTGCTTGCGAATCAATCCTGGATCATTTGGCAACTTTTCTGGGCTATGCCCCCTGCCTGGATGACCCGGCAGATATAAAGCCTTTGCATGCCATGCGTATCGCCGCAAAATGGCTNNCTTGGAATCATC
Source organism: Anaerolineaceae bacterium UBA4081 (assembly GCA_002383615.1). Lineage (GTDB taxonomy): Bacteria > Chloroflexota > Anaerolineae > Anaerolineales > Anaerolineaceae > UBA4081. The sequence continues at coordinate 5,949 of DFYN01000059.1, read as the reverse complement.
CATGATTGTGATGTCTGGGCTGACCTCATTCCTGAATTCATCTCCCGCGAAACCAGGAAAACACAATCTTACTTTGGGCATACAAGACCTATGCGCCACATCCTGCCGGGACTGGAGTATTACCGTCAGTTGCGCGCAGATGAGCGCTCCAGCTTGTTTGAGCAATACCGCCAGGATTGGTTCGTCTGGCAGGAGCAACATGTGTGGGAGAGACTGCGGGAAATTGTCCTTGAGAATAGCCGAAGTCTGCGTCCCTCCCAAATAACTGAGGCAGACAAAGCGTGATTATTGCCTTGATCAGTGATGTTCATGCCAATCTGACTGCCCTTGAGGCAGTCTTAACGTCTGCTCAAGGATTGGGTGCAGAAGCGATCTGGAATGCTGGCGATTTTGTCGGTTATGGTCCTGACCCCAATGAGGTCGTCTCCCGGCTGCGCAACCTGGATGCTCTTCACGTAGCGGGCAACTATGACCGAAAGGTCCTGCGCGTCCCTGAATTGATGCAAAAATGGATGACCGATGGGCTTACTTTACGTCATCGGGCGTTTATCTGGGCTTACCAAACCCTGACTGAAGAAAACCGGCAGTGGCTGGCAAATTTGCCTGACCGCTGCCGCTTTGATCGTGAAGGTTTTCCCATCTTATTGACGCATGGAAGCCCAGAATCTATTTCTGAGCATCTGGATACCCGCACGTCCTTTGAACGATTGGTGGAGCTTTCTAAATTAACCGATGCAAAATTGATTGTGACCGGGCATTCCCACAAACCCTACAGCCGCCAGATTCGCAATACCTGGTTTATCAATCCTGGTTCAGTCGGCAGGTCGGATGATGGTGACCCGCGGGCTTCTTATGCCATCCTCCACCTTTCACCCGCACAAGTGTCGGTCGATTTAATGCGTGTTCCTTACAACACGTCAGCAGTCGCAGACCGATTGGTAGCGCAAAATCAACCACTGCAGTTTAAAGAAATGTTCTTACGTGGCGTCAGCCTGAGTCAGGTCTTGCAAGAGGAAGCTCAATGATGGTCGATTTTACCTCCCATTTGACCGATGAGCAGCGCGACCAATGGCAGGCAGCCCTGGGTTTGGCGCAAACCTGTCGATATGATGCGGAGCACAGCCAGCAAGTAACCCGCCTGGCATTACGCCTGTTTGATGAACTTGTTCCACTCCACCAGTTGACAACTTCTGACCGCTTCTGGTTGCAATGTGCAGGCATTTTGCATGATATTGGGTGGGTGGAAGGCTGGCAGGCGCATCACAAGCATACCCTGAATATTATCTTGTCTGCGGCTGAATTACGGTTTAATTCCACGGAACGGTACATGGTGGCTTCCATTGCCCGTTACCACCGCCGCGCATTGCCGAACCTGAAACATGATCATTTTGCCGCCCTCAAAGAACCAGACCGAGAGCGGGTAATCAAGCTTTCCGCACTCTTACGCGTTGCAGATGGTTTGGACGTTAGCCATGCAGGCTACGTTAAAGACATTCAATGCCAAATTAAAGATCAACAAATCGTACTGACCGCGTTTGCGCCGGCTGCTTTGACCCTTGAAGAAAAGGCTGCCCTGTCCAAGGCTGACTTGCTGCAAGAAGCCTATCATCGCAAACTACGAATTCGTTGGCAGAAGATAAGTTAGGACACTCATCATATTTCCTGCTTTGAAATGAATCAGGGCATTAAAATCCATCTTCCTGTCGTTACTTATGGTAGACTTAACGGTTGCCATGAGAACTATTTCCTTTTTCCTGTTGCTCATTCTGCTTCTTCTGATTCCTCAATCAGTCTTTGCGGCTTCCACCCAGCCTCAAATCAGCACACCTGAACCCGGCGCTGTTTTGCAAGGACAGGTGAAGGTCAGTGGTACTGCGGCAGGTTCGGAGTTTTCAGGTTACGAGTTATCCTTTGCTTTCGCCAACCAATTCGAAATACTCTGGTTCCCAATTCACCAATCCAAAACGCCGGTCGAAGCCGGCGACCTGGCAACCTGGGATACAACAACCATCACCGATGGCAACTACAACCTGAGACTGGTGGTGACATATTCTGACGGCAGCACTGCTGAGACAATTGTGTCTGATCTTCGCATCCGCAACTACACGCCCATCGAGACGCCGACGCCAGAGATCCAACTGAATGGTTCCATTCCTCTGCAGGCGACAGTTGTTATGTCCTCCACACCGCCATCCACCACAGCGCCTACTGCCACAGCGTTGCCAGCGAACCCGGCTGCCGTAACACCGGCATCCGTCCGTTGGGTGATGATTATCGGCGCTGCTTTGGGCGGGTTATCCCTCTTA
>DFYN01000059.1:0-3621 GCA_002383615.1 Anaerolineaceae bacterium UBA4081 | reverse complement strand
GGTCGTGAATATCGCCTGACCCGTCATAATATTGGTTTCATGGCAGTTGATCGACTGGCGGAGTCGCTGGGTGTAACCTTTAGCCGTATGCAGTCACAGGCGCTAATGACCCAAATATCCAAAGATGGCAACCGGCTTATACTTGCCAAGCCGCAGACGTATATGAATCTATCTGGACAGGCAGTTTCAGCTTTGCTCAAGTTCTACAAAATTCCTTTAGAACGCTTGCTGGTGATGCACGATGACCTGGATTTGCCGTTAGGAACTTTGCGCTTACGTCCGTCAGGCGGTTCAGCCGGACAGCGTGGTCTTGCCTCTATCATTGAGCGCTTAGGTACACAGGAGTTTCCTCGTTTGCGGATGGGTATCGGCAGACCACCGGGTCAGATGGATGCTGCGGATTATGTCCTGCAATCCTTTTCAGCGTCCGATCAAATTATTGTAAAAGCTGTCCTGGATACTGCGGTAGAAGCATGCCTGGCATTCGTGCACGATGGTCTGGACGCAGCCATGAACCGATTTAATGGCAGTTTAGCCTGATCCCATGTTCGATCAATTTCGCCGCAATCCGGCAGTTCAGCAAATCCTCGCGGAACTTCAGGCAGGCGTCCACCTACCCACTCAAGGACTATTAAGGGCTGCCCGCCTTCCAATTGCTGCCTTGATTAATCAGGATTTGCAATGCCCGGTATTGTTCCTGACAGACCGGACCGACCACGCATTAACTCAATTGGAAGAACTGGGCTTTTGGGCGCCTGACGCCAAACGCATGATATTTGCGGAACCCAACCCCCTCTATTATGAGCCCGCAGCCTGGGGTAGCGCTGCCCGGCGCGATAGGTTGGCGGTGTTAACTGAGTTGGCGATGTTCCACCTCCCGAATGCCAAACCCGGCATCTCTCCATTGTTGGTTTCCCCCATTCGCGCCTTGATGACACGCACCTTGCCCCGCAGGGAATTCCTTAAAGCGTCCCGTTTATTACGCGTGGGGCAAACTTACCATTTAGATGACCTGGTCCGTGGTTGGGTGGATGTCGGTTATACCCACGCTGAATCCGTGGTTGAACCCGGTCAATTCTCAAGACGTGGCGGTTTACTGGATGTCTGGGCGCCTGCCTCCGCTCAACCGGCGCGCATTGAATTTTTTGGCGATGAAATTGAAACCTTGCGCCTGTTTGACCCTGCTTCACAGCGCAAGGTAGCCCCGTTGGATGAATTACTCATTACGCCTGCCCGTGAAGTGTTGCCTGGTAAGGCTGCAGAGTTGGGGATTGCCCTTGGGGAGATGGAGGAATTCTTCCTGCCACAGGTGCACACCGCAGTTGCCAGCCTGTTGGATTACCTTCCTCGTTCATCCATTGTCATCATGGACGATAACAGCTTGCTGACCTCTGCTGCCAGTGAAATTGAAGAGCAGGCAGTTCGGATGCGGGAGGATGCCCTGCGCGAAGGAACCCTGTCTGCCGATTACCCGATTCCTTACCTGACCTGGTCTGAATTGCAGGACAGCCTTGCGATGCATTCCTGGCTCGATTTGGGGTTTGCGCCGGATGCAGACCCGTCACCGTTGGCGGCTCAGTTTTCGCCGGGAGGTCGCTACGGCGGACGTCTGAAGACATTGTTGGACGATATCTCCACCGGCGCTGAACGGAGTCACACCTACTGGGTTGTCTCTCGGCAAGTGTCTCGCTTGAAGGAGTTATGGGCGGAAAGGGAGGAACAAGAACGCATCTCCTCTCAGGTCACGTTCCTGGAAGGCTCGCTGGCTGAAGGTTTTGATTTCGATTGTCCTGATTGCCAAACGCTTCACCTCCTCACGGATTCGGAGATATTTGGGTGGGAACGCCCACAGGCACGACTGCGACCGCGCCATATTGCGGANNTTGGTCAATCGTACCCTGGATGGGATGGAACGGGAATATCTGTGCGTTGAATACGAGGGTGGCGATCAGATATTTGTTCCCATCCATCAAGCAGACCGCCTGACGCGCTATATCGGACCGGATGGCGAGGCACCCTCGCCTACGCGATTGGGCACTCAGGAATGGAGCCTGGCTCGCGCGCGGGTCAACGCCTCTGTTCAGGCGGTTGCCAGGGAAATGCTTGAACTCTACGCAGCTCGTCAGGTTGCCAAAGGCTTTGCTTTTTCTCCCGACACACCCTGGCAAGCCGAACTGGAAGCCAGCTTCCCATACATTGAAACCGCTGACCAACTTCAAGCCATCCAGGAAGTGAAGCGGGATTTGGAGACGCCCCGTCCGATGGATCGCTTATTGTGCGGCGATGTGGGTTATGGCAAGACCGAGGTAGCGCTTCGCGCTGCCTTCAAAGCGGTGATGGACGGCAAGCAGGTGGCTATTTTAGTGCCGACCACAGTCCTGGCACAGCAGCACTACGAGACTTTCCGGCAACGGTTGGCAGCTTTTCCGGTTAAAGTTGAAATGTTATCCCGATTCCGCAACCAACGCGAACAAGATGCAATTTTATTGAAGTTGATGCTCGGTGAAGTGGATATTGTCATCGGTACTCATCGCCTCATCCAGCCGGATGTGGTCTTCAAAGACCTGGGACTGTTAATCATCGATGAGGAACAACGCTTTGGCGTGACGCACAAGGAATATTTCAAGAAGTTGCGCACCGAACTGGATGTGTTGACCCTGACCGCCACACCCATTCCCCGCACCTTATATATGGCGCTGACAGGTGTGCGTGATATCTCCGTCATCAACACGCCGCCGGCTGAACGATTGCCGATTGTGACCCATATCGGTCCTTATTCGCCAAAACTGGTCCGCCAGGCAATCCTGCGTGAAATTGAGCGGGGAGGGCAGGTTTTCTTTGTCCATAATCGTGTTCAAACCATTCGTGCCATGGAGAGCCACTTGCACAAACTGGTGCCAGAGGCACGCGTGGGTATTGCGCACGGGCAGATGCACGAAACAGAACTGGCAGAGGTTATGGTGCGCTTCACCCACGGGGATGTAGATATCCTCCTCTGTACATCCATTATTGAATCTGGGTTGGATATTCCCAATGCCAATACTTTGATTGTAGATCGCGGTGATACCTTTGGTCTGGCACAATTGTACCAATTGCGAGGTCGGGTGGGTCGTGGAGCACAACGCGCTTATGCCTATTTCTTCCGCCATCGCCGCCGTCCGCCTACTTCAGAGGGTCAGGAGCGGCTTGAGGTCATTGCAGAAAACACCCAGCTGGGTGCTGGTTACTCCATTGCCATGCGCGACCTGGAGATGCGTGGGGCAGGCGAAATGCTGGGTACCCGTCAGTCGGGCATGATAGCCGCCGTCGGCTTTCACCTCTACACTCGCCTGTTGGCGCAAGCTGTGCGTCAACTCCGCCAGGCAACCGGGCAGCCAATCGGTGGGGCTGGGTTGGCTGCCGGTGGGGAGCCTTCTTTGCCGGTCAGTGTGGATTTGCCCATCCATATTGGAATCCCGCTGGATTACGTTCCGGACCAAACCATGCGCCTGCGGCTGTATCGTCGTATTGCAGATTTGCGGGACGAGGCGGATGTGGACGCATTGGCGGAAGAGTTTCCTGACCGCTTTGGTCCCATGCCGGAAGAGGTGACCAATTTGCTGTATCAATTGCGAGTCCGAC
>DFYN01000044.1:6713-8962 GCA_002383615.1 Anaerolineaceae bacterium UBA4081 | reverse complement strand
ACCATCGCAATATTTGGGTCGCCACAGCAAATCAACCTGGCTGTCCATGATAACCTCCAATGACAAACCAATTGTGGGTATCGTCGGTCCTTGTACTGCAGGAAAATCTACCTTAAACCATGGGTTGCTGGCATTGGGAATTCAATCACGGCACATAGCCCAGGAACATTCGTTTGTCCCGGATATGTGGCATCGCCTCATCCACCCAGATGTGTTAATTTTTCTAGATGTCTCCTATGAGCATTCCTTTACTCGCAAACCACTCAACTGGACATTGGACGAGTACATTGAACAGCATCGCCGTTTGGAGCATGCCAGAAACCACGCCAATTATTACCTTATGACGGATCCTTTTAGCATCATCGAAGTCAGGCAGATGGTACTTGGCTTCCTGGCATCAAATATGATTGTGCCAATTCACACAACCTGACTATCCCTACTCATCCAACTATAATGAGAGTATAATCTGTCAAATCCCGCCAGCCTTGCGGCTGGTATTTGTGTGAATCGGAGGTTCATAACGTATGGATCGTCGCTATATTAAACTGATTGTGATCCTCGTTCTTCTGGCTCTTGTGATCTGGATTGATATTCCCAACTCAGGACCATTGAAAATTGGCTCCTTTGAACGGACGCTGGAACCCGTTCTAGGTTTGGACTTACGCGGTGGTCTTCAAGTATTATTGCGTCCTCAACAAGGGTTAGATTATGATGCGCAAAACCTCGAAGATGCCGCCAAAATTCTGGAAAGTCGCTCGAATGGCTTGGGTGTCAGCGAAGTTACATTCCAACTTGCTGGCAATGAGTACATCCTTGGTGAGTTTCCAGGTCTGACGGATACTGAAGGTGTCATCAAGGTTCTTAAACAAACGGGGTTGCTTGAACTGGTTGACACTGGTTCAACTTACTTGGAACCGGGAACCGTGGTTGTGACGGATTACGGACAGGCAACCACAGGAGAATCCACCCCAACAGAAGTTCCTCCTGCAGCTGAAACACCTGCAGAAAATGCAACACCAGCCCCGGAGCAAGTTGTCTATCACACGGTTATCACTGGCGCTGACCTGGATTCTGTCAATGTAACAACTGCACAATTACAAGGATTTGCTGTTTCCTTTGAACTTAAACCAGAAGGTGCTGCTGTTTTTGCGGAACACACCAAAAACAATGTTGGCAAATACCTTGCGATAGTCCTGGATAAAAAAGTCATATCTTGCCCGTCAATCAACTCTGCAATTCCCGATGGACATGGCGAGATTTCGGGTGGCTTCACAAGCGCTACTGCCCAAAATCTGGCGATCACCCTTCGCTATGGCAGCCTGCCGATTGCGCTGGATATTGTTGAGAGTCGGGTTATTGGACCAACCCTGGGTCAGGACTCGCTTGATAAAAGTATTCGTGCAGGGATCATCGGTTTTTCAATTGTTTTTCTGTTCATGATGATCTACTACCGTGTCCCTGGCTTTGCTGCTGTGCTTGCAATTATCTTCTACGCACTGTTCACATTTGCACTGTTCAAACTCCTGCCTGTAACCCTCACCCTGCCCTCAATCGCCGGCTTCCTGTTATCCACAGGTTCTGCTTTGGATGCCAATATTCTGTATTTTGAGCGCATGAAAGAGGAATTACGGAGCGGGCGTAACATTCACCAAGCGCTTGAACTCGCCTGGAAACGTGCCTGGCCTTCAATCCGCGATTCCAACATTGCGGCTTTGATCACCAGCGCCATCCTGTTCTGGTTTGGTTCCGCCTTTGGTGCAAGCGTTGTAAAAGGCTTTGCGCTGACATTGGCAATTGGCGTTGTTGTGAGTGTGTTCACTGCATTTTTTGTGACCCGCACATTACTTAGCCTTATCTCTGAATGGATTAAACCAACCGACCGCGAACGCTGGTACGGTGCTTAAGGAATAAGCCATGAATATCCTTGGAAAACGTTACTACTTTTTTCTGTTCTCTTTGCTGTTGATCGTTCCAGGTTTGATCGTTTTGGCAATTAATGGCATGCCCCTTTCAATTGATTTCATAGGTGGAACCGCCCTGGAAGTTCAATTTGCAACCGGTAATGTCCCCGATACAGCCCAGGTCAAAGCGATATACGACAATTTGGGCATCACGGACGCGCAAATTCAGACCACAAGTGACAATACTTTATTTATTCGATCTTCAGCTTTGTCTTCTGAGATTAACAATGAAGTAATGGCAAAGCTTCGTGAGGCTTCGGGGAGTGATGTGACCATTCTGCGCTCTGA
>DFYN01000044.1:5786-6621 GCA_002383615.1 Anaerolineaceae bacterium UBA4081 | reverse complement strand
TGGCAGGTTGACTCACTCTTCTTGACGGCGCTACTCACCGTCATCGGATTCTCGGTACAGGATAAGATTGTGGTATTTGACCGCATCCGTGAAAACTCTTCTATCTTACGCAAGCTGCCCTTTGAACAACTGGCAAACCACTCCATTATTCAAACCCTACAACGCTCTATCAACACCCAGTTGATGACCGTGGAATACATGCTGTTGGCGATTGCCTTATTCGGTGGCGTCACCCTGCGTGAATTCGCGGTTATCTTGCTTGTGGGTCTGCTCATGGGTACTTATTCGTCAATTTTCGTGGCTGCCCCTCTCCTGGTAGTCTGGGAAAACAAGGAATGGCGCACCTGGTTTGGTCGTAAAGCCTCCGCTTAACTTCTGAATTCTAACCAATTGTAAGCAAAGGTTCTGACATTCATCCGATTGTCAGAACCTTTTTTTATCTCGTATAATGGACTAAATCCTTCTCAAATTCAAATCAGCGAGGCATAGTCATGCGAAAAGAAGTGGTCTTAATAACAGGCGCCAATGGTGAAATGGGGCATGGTTTGATTACACATCTAGGTCAAAAAGAAAATATTCAGGTGGTGGCTTTGGATGTGTCGCCATTGGATCCTGAATTAAAACCATACTGTGAGCGTTTTATTCAGGGCGATATCCTGGATGGCATGCTATTAGGTCGGCTGGTGGTCGAATATGAAATTCGGACTATTTATCATCTCGCATCCATTCTCTCCACCAAGGCTGAATACAACCCTGAAACTGGTCATCGTGTCAATGTAGAAGGCACATTAAATTTGCTGCGTTTGGCTGTTGAGCAAGCCCAATGGCAAGGGAA
>DFYN01000044.1:0-5732 GCA_002383615.1 Anaerolineaceae bacterium UBA4081 | reverse complement strand
CATTATCGCCAATTAGCCGCTGACCAACCCAAAAACACCATTGATTTTCGCGCCATTCGTTTTCCAGGTCTGGTAAGTGCGGTTACAGTCCCAACTGGTGGTACTAGCGATTACGGACCTGAAATGCTTCATCACGCCGCCCAGGGTGTACCTTATGCTTGCTTTGTCCGTCCGGACACACGCTTGCCGTTTATGGTGATGCCTGATGCCATCAAATCCCTTCTTCAGCTGGAGGCAGCCCCGCGTGAGTCCCTCTCAAAACTGGTGTATAACGTAACAAGTTTCAGCCCAACGGCACAGGAATTCTACGAAATCGTCCGAAAGCATTTCCCGAAGGCTGAAATTTCATTTGAACCCCACCTAGCCCGGCAAGGCATTGTTGATACATGGCCAGCCGATGTTGATGATAGCACTGCCAGGCAAGATTGGGGTTGGTCTCCCGATTATGATCAAACCCGCTCCTTTGACGAATACCTTATCCCGGCAATTCGCCAGCGGTATTCGAAATAAAAACAAACCACCGCCCCGATTAATGCGGAGCAGTGCCTTTCACAATGTGATTTTCTGGAGAATTATGAGTCAAGCTCGGATATTTATCACTCGCCGAATTACTGCAGAGGCAATGCGCTTGATGGAGTCTGTGGCTGAAGTTGTGGTCTGGCAAGGCGAAGATCCACCTTCGTACGCTCGACTATGCGAAGAAGCTTCGCATTCAGACGGCTTACTGACAATGCTTACAGATAGAATTGATAAAGCGTTGATTGAAGCTTCACCGCTCCTCAAAGTAATCAGTCAAATGGCTGTTGGATACGACAATATTGATCTCGATGCAGCAAAAGCTCATCAAATCAAAGTCGGTCATACGCCAGGCGTGTTGACCGAGACCACTGCAGACCTCGCCTGGGCATTGCTCATGGCTACTGCGCGAAGGATCGTTGAAAGCGACGCCGAGGTAAGGCAGGGTATTTGGCGCGCGTGGGGACCTTTCGTGCTTTGTGGTCAGGATATTCACGGTGCAACACTGGGTATCATAGGAATGGGGCGCATCGGTCAAGCAATGGCGCGTCGTGCGAATGGTTTTGGAATGCGTATCCTTTACCATGACCTTAGACCTGAGCGGGCGATTGAGTCACAAACTGGCGCGGTCTTTACTCCCTTGAATGATTTACTTACTCAATCAGACTTTATCAGCTTGCACACTTATCTCTCTCCTGAAACATTCCATATGATTAGTGCACCTCAATTTGATCTCATGAAACCAACTGCCATAATAATCAATACTTCGCGAGGTGCAGTAGTTGACTCTACGGCGTTATTGGATGCATTAACTAACGGCAAAATCGCCGCAGCAGGTTTGGATGTTTTTGATCCTGAACCCATACCACTTGATCATCCTATCCTGAAACTGAAAAACGTTGTGGTTACACCCCATATTGCCAGCGCAAGTATTCATACCCGAAGCATCATGGCAATGATGAGTGCGGAAAATATTGTGGCAGGATTATCTGGGTTACCCCTTCCCTATTCAGTTCCAGGAATGTAACAAATAAGAATATTTCTGTAGAATCAACAACATATCATAGTTAGGAGGGATAAATGAAATTACGCATCTCGATGATTAAGGGCAGTATCCTTATCTTGCTTCTGATTAGTTTAAGTGGATGCCAGGAACTGGCTGACCAATTCCTTCCACCTGAAACCCAACAGGAAATTGCGGATGAAGTTCAGAAGCAGGCAGATAAAGCCATCGACCAGATTGGTCAAGAGATAAAAGACGAGGCGGGTCAAATCCTTGAAGAGATCAAAACAGATGTTGAATCAGAAATCAAATCCAGCAACCCCCTATTATATGCATGCTCGACTTCTCCATCCCTTTGTCCGGCTCAAACTGATAAGAATATGTCAAACGAGTGGAAACAGGTAACTGCTCTGTACCAAAACTCTCCTGAAGACAGGAATATTATTTACTACTTGGCTGCCATCCACCAATTCAAAGTCGAAAGCGATTATGCATGTCGGTACCGACCTTATCCAGAAAACGGTTGTAATTCAGGAACAGGAGATACACGGTGTAATATCTTTGCAGCGGATGTCATGCGGGCGATGAAAGCACCTTTACCAACCAAAGGTGAACTCGGAGTAGGTAACGGAGAGAATAAAAATAAAGATCCAATGACCGCAAACCCGCAATCACTTCACCAGTGGCTGTTAAAAGAACAGGATGGCTGGCGTCGAATTGACGTTTCAAGTCAGTCTGATTTAGACGAATTATTAACTCACCTTCACGCGGGAAAACCGGGTGTCATTTCAAATGATGGGCATATTGCAGTTTTACGCCCAGATCAATTGATGACTAAGCTAACAGCTGCGGAAATTGGAAATTTGCTCATCGCTCAAGCTGGTGCCACTAACAAAAATAGCATAACATTCAAGAAAGGATTTGGCAACGTTAACGCGGATATCTTTATCCACGATTAATTCTCCACCCAGTTAAAATTTAATTAAGAGGAACAGGTCATTGACATTAGTGCCTGTTGACCCTGTTTTTATCAAACCACCTACTGCGTCAAAGTATGTGTAAGAATCATTGTCTTCAAGGTATGATGCAGGTATTAATCCCTGACTCATACCGCGACTATAAGTTTCACCTGTGACTACGGCACCAGCTGCGTCAGTTGGTCCGTCCTCTCCATCTGTTGCAAAGGTGACTAAAACAGTATCCTGCAAGCCAGCCAGCGCCTCAACGGCAGCGAGTGCCACTTCCAGGTTTCTCCCACCCAAACCCTCGCCTGTGACCGTTACTGTTGATTCACCCCCACCAACCAATATGCTATGAACGTCACTGTGCGCCAATTCGCGGGCTTTAATTACCAACTGAGCCGCTGTGGACTGGGCATTTCCTGTAAGCGGCTGTTTTAGCTCTACAGCCGTGAAACCAAGGCTGCCTGCCTTTTCACATGCTGCAACCACTGCATGACGGTTATCTCCGATAATTCTGTTTTCTGAATTCTCTAATAAAGGATCACCTGGTTTCAATGTTTCCGCTTCCTCGCCAATCACGCCTCTCTTAAGCAAGTCTCCTACCGCCGGCACTCTATACAGGACGCCATAATTCTGAAGAACCTGTATCGCATCTGCAAAAGTTGACGTATCTGCGCATGTTGGTCCTGAAGCAATGCTTTCAATGGAATTGCCGATCACATCGGAAAGTATCAATGTTATCACTTGCGAAGATCTAGCCAAACGAAGCATACCCCCGCCTTTGAGTTGGTCGATATGCTTCCGAATTACATTGATTTCACCGATGGAAGCGCCACTCATTAACAAGGAACTGGTAAGTTGCCGGATATCTTCAAGTGTGATCCCCCTTTGGGGCAAGGTGGCAAGCGCAGATCCTCCGCCTGAAACCAAGAATAGTAGGGTTGAATCTCCTTCCCCATTCTCGAGAAACGCCTTGATAGCCATGCCTGCATCCAGGCTGCGCTGATCTGGCTGTGGATGTCCGCCTTGCATGACATGGAAACGAGAGTCTAGTTCAATATGACGGTGTTTGGTTATGACTAACCCGTCTGAGATTCTTNNCTGACATTGAGGTTTTGCAGCACCAACCGATGAGGATCCACCGCATCAATAGCTGTGCTTAGAATTTCTTGAATTATTTGATCCTGATGTTCCGATAACCCAGTATTGAGAACCTGCATGATGCTCCTTATTGAATCAAGGATTAATATACCATCTGATTCAGTACTTTTGTTCGTGTATAATTGCGTAAAATAATCAGTGGTATATCAGATATCATTTAGGAGTCGTATGTCTTCTTGGCCGTTACCCATTTCAACAAACACCACAATTCCTCAACCAGGCACACGGGGTGGATTTTGGGAATTCCGCGGCGACCGTCACCATGCGGGTATCGATTTATATGCTGCGCCTGATTGTGATGTGTTCGCGATTGAGAACGGCGTTGTGGTTGAAGTGACACAGTTTACTTCTCCAGACATCCTGCATTACTGGAATGTCACGTATTCTATCCTGCTGCGCTCTGAGTCGGGTCTGCTCTTCCGTTATGCAGAGTTGGGCGAGGCACTTGTGACCCCAGGTGAAAATGTTAAAAGTGGACAATTAATCGGTCATGTGGGTTTAGTTTTAAATCCGGATGAAATTGGACCTCAAGACCCGGGATATATTCAGGAACTTAAATCTGCAGGACTTCCATCTATGCTACACTTTGAAATGCACCAGTCTCAACCGGACCTGACCGAATACTTAGGTGGTAACTATTTTTCACAACTGCCACCAGCGCAGCTGATGGACCCAACCCCCTTCCTGCAGAGTATTCGCAGGGATATTAATTCGAAGTGATTCAAATTTCGGAAATACTATTGCCGAATTTGATTTATTTATAACTGAAATCTTTAGGAGGAACCTTCCGTGACACATTCTGCAATTGATGGTCTACTTCGCCCAAAAACAATAGCTGTCGTGGGTGCTTCTAGCACACCAGGAAAAATTGGCTACTCTGTCCTTTCAAACTTGCTTAAAAGCAAATACGAGGGAAAGATTTATCCAATAAACCCTTCTGCAGACGAAATCCTTGGGTTGAAGGTTTATAAGGAGATTGGAGATGTTCCCGGTTCAGTTGACGCTGCAATTATCACTGTTCCGGCAAAATTTGTCGCTGAAGTTACTGAAGAATGTGGCAAAAAAGGCGTCAAAGGTCTAATTATCATCACTTCAGGTTTTAGCGAAGTCGGTCGCCGCGACCTTGAAGATGAAATCGTCAAAATTGCCAGCAAGTACGGCACGCGCGTGCTTGGACCAAATATCGTAGGGATCCTCTCAAACTCGGACAAGCTGAATGGTTCGTTTGCCCCATTCCTGCCCCTGGCTGGCAAAGCAGCTCTCATTTCTCAATCAGGCGCCCTCCTGATTGCAATGGACGCATCCACTTACACCCGCCACATTGGCTTTGATAAGCTCATCAGTATTGGAAATATGTCTGATGTGGATTTTGCTGACTTAATAGAGTTTCTGGACGATGACCCAGCTGTCTCCTGTATTACCCTTTACATCGAGGGGTTCAAGGATGGTCGTCGTTTTATTGACGCTGCTCAAAAGGCTCACAAACCCATAATTGCATTGAAAGCTGGTACATCTGCTCATGGTGCAGCTGCCGCCGCTTCCCATACGGGTTCCCTGGCTGGCGCTGCAAAAGTGTATGGCGCTGCATTTACACAGGCGGGAGTCATTCAAGCCTCTGGTCTGGACAATCTTTTTGACCGCACCCAGGCATTATCTCTTCAACCCCCCATGCATGGAGAAAACCTTCTCATCGTTACCAATGGCGGTGGTGTAGGCGTTTTAGCGACTGATGCAGCAGAAAAATATGGCATCCCCCTCAAGTTCGCACCTGAGGAAGTTCAATTAGAACTCAAGAAACACATGCCTGAATTCGGATCAGCCAAGAATCCGGTTGATCTAACAGGTATGGCAGGCACTGAATGGTATTACGACACTGTTCGCTACTCATTTGCACACAAGTGGGTGGACGGTCTGGTTGTGCTTTATTGTGAAACTGCGATGACCAATCCTGAAGAAATCGCCAAAAGCATAAAGAAAGCCATTGACGATTCAGGTGTCAAAGGCAAACCGGTCACTATCTCCTTTGTTGGCGGCGAAGAATCTGACAAAGCCATGCGCTGGCTGGTTGAGCAAGGTATTCCTTCCTATGG
>DFYN01000090.1 GCA_002383615.1 Anaerolineaceae bacterium UBA4081 | reverse complement strand
GAGAGATTTTATTAACCGCAACCCCACAGGGGGGTGCAAAAACCGCAAAGACGCTAAGGACGCAAAGATTCATATATGATCTATCCGAGCAGTTATCCGATAAATTCGTGGATTAAAACATTTTTAGCGCAAATTAGGAATATTCGCGTAATTCGCGGATAACTATGTTCGATAGTTGTTATTCCCGCTGCAAGTCATCCAGTGGGGTACGGTAGACCCGCCAGCGCTTATACAGGCGTGCGCCCAGGCGTTCCGCCAGTTGGGGCGTGCGCGGATTGTCGGCAGAGGTGATGGACAGGTCAAGCGTTTGATAGCCTTTGCTGCGGGCACGGCTGAGCATCTCGGCAAACAACAGGATTGGAATGGCGCCGCCCCAATACTCACGCAAGACCAGCACTGATTTAATCGTTAGCTGACGATGTGGTTGGTGCATGTGCCAGGCAAGCGCGGCATAATCCCACGGGTAACGCAGCCCATTGGCATGGATGAGCGCTTCATTCAAATCGGGAATACCCGGTAGAAAACCCACCACCTGACCATTTGCCTCAGCAAACAAGATCAGGTTTGGGTCTGCAATCTGGCGGAATGGGCTAAGCAGCGCCTGGACTGCGTCCAGATGCCAGGGGATGAAATCGGGCAAATGAGCAAGGGCAGTGTTGAGCAGCATGTGCACAGAGCGGACTTCATCATCCCAGCGGGAGAGGTCAGCCGGACGAATGGTGACGGAGGTGTGGCGGCGGGCGCGGATAGCCAGGTCTTCCAGCTGCTGCAGGGCAGGTGATTGCGTCAGGTCTAACCGATATGCCAGACCCTCACCGCGCGCAACGGTTAAGCCGAAGGATTCAATGAGCGACTGGTAGTATGGCGGTGAATGTCCGCACAGAATGGCTGGCGGGCAATCAAATCCCTCAATCAACACGCCATAACCGTCCTCGTAATCCAGGTTGAAGGGTCCGTAGAGGGTTTGGAGATTGCGCTCAGCTACCCAGCGGACCGCGGTCTGCAAGAGGGCGTGGGCGACTTCCCGGTCGTTGATGCTGTCAAAGAAGCCGAACATGCCATCCCGCGGGCAGCGCAAGGCATTGGCGTATGTGTCATCGGCGGCGCAGATGGTGCCCACCGGCTGCCCATCCCGCCAGGCGATGAAGCACTCAGCCACGCCACCACGCTTGAAGAAGGTGCCTTTGCGGGGGTCAAGGGTGGCGGCGCGTTCGGAGAGGATGGGCGGCACCCAGTTGGGGTCGCCGCGGTAGATGCGCCACGGGAAGGTCAGGAAGGTATGCCGTTCACGCTGGCTGCGGACAGGGGAAATGGTAATGGACAAGATTATTCACCACGAAGGCACAAAGATAAAAAGGATGAAATAAAACCTGATTCATCAGGTTCTTTATTATATATTTGTATCTTTCTTCCTGCGTGCTTCCAGCTCGCGCACCATGGCAGCGTGCTGCTCACGGCTGAGCGGGTAGAGCCAGGCAAACAGGATGCCAATGATCAACAAGACCGCCGGAATGGGACCAATTACCAGGCGAATACCCAACAGGGCTGACGCTGGCTGTACCGCCGAGTTTGCCTGGTAGCCGGTGGCTTCCAATACCAACAAAGTCAGGGGGATGGCAATAGAAGAGGCGATTTTTTGCGCGAGGGTGATGAGGCTGTAGAAGACACCTTCGTGGCGGGCGCCGGTTTGAAATTCATCATATTCAATGGCGTCCGGGATGATGGACCAGGGCAGCACATGGGCTGCGCCGACGCCGATGCCAGCCAGAATGGACATACCTAGAATCAGGGGCAAAGGCGAACCCGGACCCAGGGTGATGAGCAGGAGTTGAATGACCGCCCAAAAAGCCACGCCCACCGAATATGCCAGCCGCTTATTCCAGCGCTTGGAGACCCAGTTCCAGAGCGGCAGGGTGCACATGGCTGTGATGAAGATAGCGCCCATGATGATATCTGATTCGGCTTCACGACCGACCACGTACTTGAGGAAGAAGAGCAGGTTGACCTGCAGGATGTCCATGCTGATCCAGGTGAGCAGGTACATGACCGCGCTAAAGATGAACGGGCGGTTCTTGGCGGCGGATTTAAGGGATTCTAGCAAGCGGGGGGGAGGCGCTTCCTGAAATTCACTGCGTTCACGCGTGCCAAAGAACACACCAATGAGCGGGGCAGCAGACAGCACAGCAAACAGGACTCCCATCCAGAAAACGCGCGAGGCATTTTCGGGATTGAAGCTGCCGATGATGATGAGCGGTACAGTGAAGGCGATCAGGCTGCCGAGGATGCTGAAAAACATCCGGTGGGAAGTGAGCGAGGTGCGTTCGTCATAGCTATCTGTCAATTCAGGCGTGAGGGCAAAATAAGGCATGTAGACGAATGTGGCAGCAACGTCAAACAGGACATAAGCCGCGGCATAGTATATGGCAAGGGGAAGGGTGCCTGTGAAGGGAGGTTTAATCCAGAGCAGGATAAACGCCAGCGCAAAAGGCAGTGCGCCAAAGAGCAGGAAAGGACGCCGCCGCCCCCAGCGGGAACGCGTTCGGTCAGATAAGTACCCAATCAGCGGGTCGTTGATGTAATCTGTCGTGCGTCCGATGAAAATGGCGAGGGCAGCCACACCAGGAGCCAACCCAACTACGTCCGTCAGGAAGATGGCAAAGTAAGCCGCCAGGATGGTGAGCGACATGGAGAAGCCGAGATCGCCAGAGCCGTAAATCCATTTAGTGCGAGAAGGCAGGTGGGAAGTCGTCATGGGCGGTGTCCTGATGAGCAGAATAGGACTATTATCCATCAGA
>DFYN01000168.1:927-5662 GCA_002383615.1 Anaerolineaceae bacterium UBA4081 | reverse complement strand
CCTCACCAGTCGCTTTTCGGCGAGCCAAGCCCGCCCGTAGATAGTCATAAATCGTCACGGATGCTACCAAACCTACCAGCCAAAAGGCTGCCAGCGCCCAGGCAGAGCGCACACCCGCCACAAGCGCTGCAACCACAGCCAGCAGCGACACCAGCGCCGGTTTCCAGATGGAGCGTCCCATCGTTTTCGCGGTTGAAAAGCCCCAGGCAGATAGCGGCGCTACGCCCATTAAGAGCAGCAACAGCGCAAACAGCGGACCGACGATACTCTCATACCATGGCGGTCCAAAGGTAACTTTCTGACCGGTGAATAACTCCGAAACGAGGGGGAAAACAGTGCCGATAAAAACCACTGCCAGAATCGCCATAAACAGTAAATTGTTGTACAGGAATAGCGACTCACGCGAGAAGAAGGATTTCAACTCCCCCTCGGCTTTGAGCGCATTCCAGCGATGGAGCAGCAACCCAAGCGATATGATGAAGGTTACGCCAATGAAGATGAAGAATAGCGGACCAATGGCGGACTGAGAGAAGGCATGCACGGAGGACAACACTCCCGAGCGCGTCAGGAACGTGCCAAAGATGACCAGGGAGTAGGTCAGGATAATCAGCACCATGTTCCAGCGCTTGAACAAACCGCGCTTCTCCTGGATCATGACGGAATGCAGGAAGGCGGTACCGCTCAGCCAGGGCATTAAAGCCGCGTTCTCCACCGGATCCCATGCCCAGTAGCCACCCCAACCCAGCACGTCATACGCCCAGCGGCTGCCCAGAACCAGCCCAAGCGAGAGGAACAGCCAGGCAACCAGCGTCCAACGCCGGGTGGTGCGCGTCCAGCGGTCATCTGTGCGACCGGTAATCAAGGCTGCAATCGCAAACGCATACGGAATGACAAAGGATACAAAGCCGAGATAGAGCATAGGCGGGTGGATAATCATACCCGGATGACGCAAGAGGGGATTTAAACCGTTACCATCCGCTGGGATCAGCGGAGTGGCGCCAGCAGGCGGAAAAACCGCGGTGATTTGCTCGCCAATGGCGGTGAACCAAAACCGCTCAAAGGGATTTTCGTAGAAGATCGTCAATAAAAGGAAGAATGCCAGGGTAAAGAGGGAGACCACAATCACCCAGGGCAGGAATTCTGAATCGCGCTCCCAACGGCGCAACATGACCGCACTGGCAAAAGCGGACATTAACCAAGACCAGAACAGCAGCGAGCCAGCCTGTCCGCCCCACAGCGCGGTAATTTTGAGGTACAGCGGCATGGAATTGCTGGTGACATTGTAGACATAGGCGTACTGGTACTGACCAGAGGTCAGCAGGATAATAATGGTTAATGCTGCCAGCGTGATGAGGGGAAAGGTCAGCAGCATCGCCAGGCGAGCGCTCTCCACCCATTTGGCTTTGCGCTTGACCACGCCAAATATCGCCGCGCCTATTCCGTATAAGGCCAACCCAAACGTGATGACCAGGATGCCTAAACCAAGGTTGGCAATCATGAATGACTCCTTGTTGCACCTAAATAAGAAAAACAGCCTCTCGCATCGTCCCGGAAAACCGGTTAGATGGCGGAAGCTGTTGGGAGGATGCTAGCCTTCAGCCTGTTCAGGTACGGCTTCTTCATAGCGGCTTGGACATTTGAGCAGCAATTCATCAGCCTCAAACACGCCGTCCGCGCCAAGTTTGCCGGTCATAATCGCCTGGGCTTCGTTCTTGAGCAAATCCGGGCGCACACCGTTGTAACGCACCTGGATGGTTGGCAGCGTGGGGTCAAGGGAGGCAGTATGCAGCACCTCAGCCATACCGCCCAGCGCTTCGATTTCCTTGTTATCGCCGGGAATATGGGCGATGGTAAAAGTCAGCGAAAGCGTTGCAGCGTCATAAACGATGCTGTCCCCCAGCACCACACCGGATACGCGAATGCTGCGACCCTGCATTTGGGTCGCTTGTTCATTCAATTCTTTGACCGTCAGGTAATACTGGGCATTGCCCTGCGTGCTGGAAACAATAAGAAAGATAACAGCGACCAGGATAAGAATTCCGCCAATCACGAACTTATTCACGCGAAATCCCTTGCGGGGTTCAACAGGTGCAGACGACATGAAAACCTCCGGTGTAATAACGATAAGCTTATTCTGACACACCAATATTAACGGCAGATGAATCCTTCACTAATCTGCCAACATAGGTCGGAATTATACCAGTATTAACGGATACAAATCCCATTTAATTGCCATCGCCTGAAATTAATTGTGGAGGGAAAAGAAAAGCCACTCACAAGGAGTGGCAGGTGCCGAGACACAGGATCGAACTGTGGACACCGCAATTTTCAGTCGCGTGCTCTACCAACTGAGCTATCTCGGCAAGTGCAGTGATTTTACCATACCCGCCCCAAGTGTCAAGCGGGCGCACAGCAAACGGGCAAACGGGCTTGACAACCTGCATGGCTGAACGCATAATCAGACTATCTCTCTCATCGGAGACCCACCATGATTATCATTAAATCTCCCCAAACACGTGATGAATTCAAAGCCTATTACGCCCTACGCTACCACGTTTTGCGCGAGCCGCTGGGGCTGCCGCACGGCACTGAAAAAGATGATTACGAACCGCTCAGCTATCATTACATGGCGGTGGATGACGCCACCGGACAAGTGGTGGGATGCGTCAAATTATTTGAGAAGGAACCAGGGGTGGGACAGTTTTCCCACATTGCTGTGTCTGAATCGCATCAGCACAAAGGGATTGGACGCCTGCTCATCGCCGAGGTGGAGGCAAAATCTCGCGAACTGGGCTTCACCAAGCTGGGCACTCTCACCCGCCTGACCGCAACCACTTTCTATGAAAAATGCGGCTACCGCTCCATTGGAATTACCGGCACCCTTTACGGACGCTTGCAGATGATGTGGATGGAAAAAGACCTGTGACATTAAAACTGGCGGGCAATTGCCCGCCAGATTGTTTAAGGCGCAGGGTCGTGTTCCGGCTTGGTGAACAGCCGCATCAGGATGGCTTTGATCAGGCTAAAGAACCAAAAAATCGGTTCCAACGCCCAGTCCAGCAAATTGTTGACCTTGGAAAAACCGCGCGCCACCCAATATACCACCGGGCGGAGTAACCGCAATGGTTTCAGATGCGCGTATGCCAGGCATAATGCGATGATCCCCAATGAGATGCAAAACCGGAACCAGTCTGCAATTTCAACGCCATTCACTTGTGAAATGACCAGTTCAATCCCAATCGCCAGCACCAGCAGGTATGCCGCCTGGTTGAGGACAGGCTCACGTTGGACAGCGTAGCTGAAAGCACTGGCTGCAAACCGCATGAAGAGAATCCCCAGCGCCACGCCGATCATGACAACCCAGAGTTTATCCGAGAGCGAAACGGCTGCCACAACGTTATCCAGGCTAAAGACAAGGTCCGCAATTTCAACAGTCAGCACTACACCCCAAAATGAGGTGGCTTTGACTTTGCGGATGTCCGCATCGTCGTCGCTCTCCTCTGCCATGCCCAGGTTTTCAAACGCCAGCCGGATGAGGTAAATGGCGCCCAGGATTTTCAACCAGGGGGTATGGACAATGAGGCTTGCCAGCAGCAGCATGATTCCACGTCCCGCATACGCGCCCAGTAAACCCACCCGCAAGGCTGCCGTCCGCTGATTTCCCAGCACGCCATGCAGGGCGTGTCCTACTTTTTGCAGGCTTTTTGGCCAGGGAATCTCCTGGTCACTGGGCAGGTTGACCACCATAGCGCCCAGGACAGCCGCATTGTCAATGGAAAGCAGTCCTTCCAGGACAATCAATTGCAGGATAATAAGGATGATAGTCCAATCCATTCGGACGCCTCCAGGAATTCACTGAAAAAAGACAAACAGTACCAGAGTATAATCCGATTAACCTGATAATTCAATCCGCCAAGCATCACCTTCCTGGCGCTGAATATCACCCTGTTTTCTGCTTCCCCTGCCCTTTTAAATTGCTATCAGGCATCTGGCGTGTTAGAATAAGTCTGCGGCATGCAGGAGGTGCAGCCATGTCTAATTTATTACCGGTTGTGATAGATAGCCTGCGGGTCAGCCTGACCAATGCGGCACGCGTAATTGTCTTGCGCGAGGAACAAGGTGAACGTTTCCTGCCGATTTGGATCGGTCCATTTGAGGCAGAGTCCATCACCATTGCTTTGCAGGAAATTGAACTCGCGCGTCCTCAGACGCATGATTTAATGAAAAACATCATCGCCGCCCTCAAGGGGCGTTTGCTGCGCATTGAAATCTCTGATTTGCGGGAAGATGTCTTCTTTGCGACCCTGGTTGTAGAGGTCGGAGATGATTTGATCGAAATCGACTCACGCCCATCCGATGCGATTGCGCTGGCTGTCCGGTACCAGTCGCCGATATGGGTTTCTGCGGAAGTCATGGATATGGCGGGTTTCCTGGTGGATCCGGATCTGGGCGAAGCTCCCGTTGACAATGGAGGTACGGAAATGACTGAGCCGGATGAGATCCTGGATAGCGAGGATCGCCTGTCTGTGTTTGAAGACTTCCTGGAAGACCTCCACCTGGATAAGCCGGATGGCGAAGACACACCACCCGAACCCCCCGACCAGCCGGATGAACCGACTGATTCCTGAGCTGCCTGACGCCTTTTGAGGTAACCACTCATGTCTGAATATACGCCTCCGCCAGATGACATGCCTGCCGCCCGTCCAGCAGTGGGCGAATATCCCCATTCACGTGA
>DFYN01000168.1:0-913 GCA_002383615.1 Anaerolineaceae bacterium UBA4081 | reverse complement strand
ATGTATTTGCACGAGCACCGCTCGCCTATTGACTTTCTGACAGTTCGCCAGGTGCTGGAAGACAAAGGACAGTTGGAAGAAATCGGCGGTCCGTCTGTTTTAATGGCGTTGATTAACCAAACACCGTCGTCCATGCACGCTGAGGCGTATGCCCACATCATTGAGTCACACGCCGTCCGCCGTCGGATGCTGACCGCCGCAAATCAGATCGCCCGCATGGCTTACGACCAATCCCAAACTGTGGAAACCATTATCGACGACGCTGAGAAAGCCGTCTTTGGGCTGGGCGAGCGCCGCGGCAGGAAAGACGTGCAACCCATCGCAGATGTCATCAGCGAGTATTACACGCGCGTCGACCTGCTGTCCAAAAACCCCGAAGAAATCCACGGGGTGCCGACAGGTATGGAGGACCTTGACCGGCTGACCGGCGGTCTGCAAAAGTCAGATTTGATCATCATCGCCGGACGCCCGGGGATGGGAAAGACGGGCTTCCTGCTCTCTGTTGCCAAGAACGCCGCCGAACGTTATCACAAGCGTGTGGCTGTGTTCTCGCTGGAAATGTCTGCTGAACAGTTGGTACAACGCCTGATTGCCCAGGAAACCGGCATCAACACACAAAGCCTGCGCAGCGGTAAGCTGCAACCAGACGAATGGCCTAAATTTACGCGGGCGATTGAAGTCCTGTCAGAAACCGCCATATTCCTGGACGACACCCCCGCCATCACCCCCTTGCAGCTGCGCACCAAGTGCCGCCGGTTGGACCTGGAGTATGGTCTGGACCTCATCATCGTGGATTACCTCCAACTCATGGCTGGCGACACCCGTAATGACAACCGTGTGCAAGAGGTTTCGTACATGTCTCGGATGCTCAAAGTCCTGGCGCGCGAATTGAACGTGCCGGTGCTGGCTGCGG
>DFYN01000081.1 GCA_002383615.1 Anaerolineaceae bacterium UBA4081 | reverse complement strand
TTTGCTGCTTCAATCGCCAATAAACCTTGTGGCGCCGCGGCCCGCAAACTATCAAAAACGATCACTTTTGACATCGGGTGTTCATTCAAAATCATTTGCGCCGCATCAACGGCAGAATTGTAGTCAGAGCTTAATTGCCTCGATAACGTAATACAAAGAACATCGCGGCCTTCCTGGTCAATAATTCTCTTAAAACACTCATAATATTGTCCGACATTGGGTGCAGCGGTCTTTACTTCCAACTTTTGAATGCGCATTTTCTGGTAAAGCTCACCCGGAAAGATATCAACACCGTCAAGGTATGCTTTCCCTGCAACGATTATGGTCAATGGAAGAGTTACTATGCCCAATTGACTGGCTATTTCTGGTGGTACCTGTGCGGCGCTACCTGTTACAACAACAGCGGAATTCTGAGTTTTCATGGGTTTCACTTTCGAATAAAAGTGACATCTGCGGGCATTCCAGGTTTTAGTTCAAGATCTGGATTAGATACTTTGATCTTCACTGCGTAAACGGTTGTTTTACGTCCTTCCACCGTTTGGACATTGCGCGGAGTAAACTCAGCCTGGTCCGAAATATAAACCACTGTGCCACTGAACGTTTCTCCGGGGAATGAATCCACAGTTATTGAGACCTGGTCACCAAGTTTTACCTGTCCGTACTCTGTTTCCGGGATGAACACGGTCAAATTTACTTCCTGTAATTGTCCAATGATTAATACAACACCGGTGGGGGCGAGCGTTTCGCCAACTTCTAGACTACTAGTCAGTACTGTACCATCCACAGGGGCAGTAACGATAGTATTTTTCAGTTGAACATCCAGCGTAGCCAATGCAGCCTGAGCTTGCGATAATGCAGCTTCGGCTTGTGTCACACCTGACTCGGCAGCCTTAACCTGCAAAGACTGGTCACCGCTCATAAGCGAATTGTAATAATCCAAGGCGCGGTCAAAACGTTCTTGTGCTACTTGTACGCGGGCGCGACCTTCGAGCACATCTTTAGCAGCTTGTGTCGTTAATAAACGATTATAGTTGGATTGAGAAGAGGTTAGTTCGGTTTCAGCTGCATCATATTGGTCTTGGGCGAAGTTTTGTAATTCTTCTTTATCCTGTGCGCTATTTGCCTGAGTAAGGACCTGATCTGCTATCAAAAAAGCAACTTGCGCTTCGGCAACACGTTTTTCTGCATCGACGAATCCCTGAGAAGCGTTATCACTAAGAATTTTTTGGAGGTTGGCTTTTTCTTCTACAAGGTCAGCACTTGCAGTTTCCATTTCTGCTTTGGCAGATTCGATTTTTTCATCTTTATCGAAGTACCATATCGGCAGCTCAAATTGAGTGGGCTGAGTAATATTCCATCTACTCGTGCGGTTCTGTTGATCCTGCAAACGTGAAGCATTTAGGGCAAGTTCGTATTGCACTTTGGCCGCGTTTAAAGCTGCTTCAGCTAACGCGATCGCAGCGTTTGCCTGATCACGCTGTGCTTTAAGCAAAGAATCATCCAGGCGGAACAATTCATCGCCTTTATTCACTTGTGAACCTTCTTCAACACTGACCGATACGACCATACCGCCTATTTGTGGGGCAATATTAACCTGGGCTACAGAAATTGCTCCCGAAGCATTTAGTTGCGCAGTACTTTGACCGTTCAGACTTTGACATCCCGTTAATCCGATGCTAAAGACGATAACCAGTAATATTATTTTGGAAAAGAATTTTTTCATTTTAAACTCCTGACTGAGAAGGGGTTTTTTGATAGCGTCAAGTATTACAGGCGCTTATGGAACAATAAGACACTTGCAAAGAATACTACGATACTGAACACAGCCATTGGCCAGATCCAGACCCATAAAGTAAAGAAATCTGCACCCTTTAGTATGATGCCACGGACAATCTCCAGGAAATAAGTCACTGGTAAAAAATAGCCGGCATAGTAAGCAAGCCAGGGCATATTCTCACGCGGAAACAGCAGCCCAGCCAGTATAAAAGATGGCATCATGATAAACGAAGCCAAGTACATGGCTTGCATCTGAGTTTTGGAAATGTTTGAAATGAGCACGCCTAATCCCAGCGACCCAAGCAGAAATATAAGGCTTAGTCCTGCCAGGAGTGCACTACTGCCGACAACGTCCACACCGAACCATATAGCACCAACTGCTACGGTCATAACTACGTTAACAAAAGCAACTACAACGAAAGGCAAAATCTTACCTAACATTAATTCCCATGACCGGACAGGGGTCACGATAAGCTGTTCGAGGGTACCTTGCTCGCGTTCACGCACGATGGCGAACGCGGTCAATAGTAATGTCTGAACTTGGAGAATAATCGCGACCAAACCAGGAATCATGAAGTTCATCCGCTTCATATCTGGATTATACAAGTACCGCATGCGCACATCCACCGGCAGACCAAGCTGCATACCTGTGCCACTACGCTCGAGACGCTTGATTAGAATCTCCTGCGACATTGATT
Organism: Anaerolineaceae bacterium UBA4081; assembly: GCA_002383615.1. GTDB lineage: Bacteria > Chloroflexota > Anaerolineae > Anaerolineales > Anaerolineaceae > UBA4081. The sequence goes on along the minus strand of DFYN01000081.1, from coordinate 259 downwards.
GGCTGATCGTTTCAGCAGCAAGTTGGGCGGTTTGCGCAATGGTGGGATTTGAGCCATCGATATAAAACTGAATGGTTCCAACTCCCCCCGTACTGACATCTCTTCCAAAACTTTCAGGGATGTAAAGTCCAGCTTTAACTATACCTGCATCCATCATCGCTAAAATCTCATTTTCACTCTGAGCTGCGTGTGTATACATAAAAAACTCGCTGACCGTCAATTTATCCACCAGGGTGCGGCTGGTATCCGTATGTGATAG
>DFYN01000120.1:2895-9015 GCA_002383615.1 Anaerolineaceae bacterium UBA4081 | reverse complement strand
CTTGGCAAGGTGGGTGGTATAATCACCCATTAATCCGCCCGCAGCGGTACACACAACACGGAGGATCGTATGAACATTGATGAGCAAGTAACCTACCTGATGCAGGGTACAGAGTATGGTGATGAATCTCTGCAACGAACCATGGCTGCCGAGCTAAAAGATCGTTTGATTGAGGCAGAACGTGAAGGGCGCCCGCTGCGTGTTTATTGTGGTTACGATCCTCGCAAAGCCGACCTGCATCTGGGTCACACGGTAACGATGCGTAAACTGCGTCAATTTCAAGAACTTGGTCATGAAGTCACTTTCTTGATTGGTACATTTACTTCTTTGATCGGTGACCCATCTGATAAGGATGTTCTTCGTCCGCAGTTAACCGACGAGGAAGTCGAGATTAATGCTCGCACCTATGCCGAGCAGGCATTTCGTATATTAGATCCTGCAAAGACTAAGGTTCGCTATAATGCTGAGTGGCTGTCTGAGTTATCATTTGCCGAGGTTATCCGACTGGCATCCAATTTNNAATTTCAAGTTGCGCTGGGAAAAGGAAGATGCTATTTACCTGCATGAAACCTTCTACTCTATTATGCAGGGGTATGATGCCTATACTTTAAAAGCAGATGTCCAGGTGGGTGGCACTGACCAGCTTTTTAATATTGTGACAGCCTCAAGGAAGGTGATGACCTTTTTCGGCGTAAAGCCGAATATTGCCATCATCCTTGGCATTCTACCAGGAACCGATGGCGTGGTGAAGATGAGCAAGTCGCTTGGGAATCATATTCCCATCAACACAAACGCCGAAGATATGTATGGAAAAGTGATGAGCATCCCAGACAGCGCCATGCCGGCATTCTTCCGGCTGGTAACAAGGTGGACACCTCCGGTAATCTCAGGTATGGAAGACGACCTAAAGACCGGTAAATTGCATCCACGCGACGCCAAGATGAAACTGGCATTTGAGGTGTGCGCATCATTCTATAGTGACTCGGATGCAGTGAGAGCCGAAGAAGCCTTTATCCGCACTTTCCAGCAAAAGAATGCACCTGAAGCAATGGTAGAGTTCAAACTTCAACCCGGTAAGACCGTTTTGGAAGTCCTTGTTGAGGCTGGGATGGTTGAAAGCAAAGGCGAAGCGCGACGCTTGATGGAGCAAAAGGGAGTCAAATTGGATGGGGAAGTGCTGGCTGACCCATTTGCAATATTTCCTCATCCTGGTATATTACAGGTCGGCAAAAGGCGATGGGTCAGGATTGTTAGCCAATAACAGGCACCGGCGGAAGGAAAAACCTTCCGCCGTTTTTTTCTGCCTTTTACTTTGGCGTTACTTTGGCGCCTGGGCTGCCATTAACAGGGTAGAACCTATCAATTTGGCAGTATAAGGGTCATTTTCTTCCAGTAAAACAACCACAACCAGAGGAATCCCTTGCCAATCTGGGAGAGTGCCAGCCATATACCAGGTCACTTCCCCGGTTGTCGCTTCGGAGTGTTGGGTGGGTACGACAGCAAGAGATTGCCAACCCGGAAAATCACCTGAAGCCAATAGTTTGACAGCTTCTTGGCTGCCATTGACTGGAAATGCAGAGGTGCTGTTTTCAGCTGGCAGGATGACCCAGCCTTGATGCGGCGTGTTTACTGCCATAGCGATCCTGGGTGCGGGACGATTGCCTTCATTGGTGAGGGCGGCTGCTGCCAAGGCGACCTGCAGGGGAGATACTTGTATAGACTGTCGCCCATTTACAAAGTCCTGTGGAGAAGGCACGATAGAAGGCAGTATTGGTTCTGCCACATCCAACACAAAAACGGGTGAATTGTCAAAGCCTGCCCGGTTGATTACCTGGCTCATCTGGCTGGGTATGAGCAGATTTAATATCCTTAAATCAGCTGCAGGACATCCAAATTGCAGCGCCTCTGACCACGTTGGTTCTAAACCCGGACTGAGTAGACAATTATTAACCTGGTTATCAACTTTTATTGACAGGGTATCAGGCAAGCCAGGGAGGGGTTGGCTGTCCAGCACAACAGATAAAGCAAAGGGTGTGATTGCACTTCCCAAGGGATATAAACCTTGTGTCACACGGTTGAGCAAAGGCGCCGTCGGGTCACCTTTTAATTGCTCCCAATCCTGCCCCAGAGTTTCTGGATTGAAATAGGGGTGAGATACAATTGCCAGAATTTCACCCGTATCTGCATTAAGCATTACCAATGCACCTGTCACCTGGCTGGAATTCATCAGGTTGTCTGCAGTCTTTTGAAGTTTGGAATCAATCGAGAGTCTTACATCCAACCCTTTTGGAGGTTGGTTGAATAACAAATCAGTTGTCCAAATAAGCGATGCAGCATTTCCCTGTACACCCCGAAGATAAGGGTCCAGCGCGGCTTCCAATCCTCCCTGACCATAAAGGAAGTCATTATAGCCAAGTGTAGTACTCAATGCCGGGTAGCGGGTTGTGCGGGAGTAATTACCAGCTTCGCCGATTGTTTCAGAAAGGGTTTGATTTGAACGGTCAAGGAGTTTGCCGCGCGGAACGTAACGGTCGGTGATATAGCGGCGGGGATTATCTGTCCTGTAAATCAATTCATCAGCATGTAGATAACCCCACCAGAGGGAAAGGCAAGCCAGGGCTGTCAATGTAAACAAGCCGATAGTTGTTAGAATGTTGTATGCCTGGGGGCGAGGAAGGGTAGCGGGTTCTTCTTCCAGACGCGATGATACGATGACCAGAAGCAGCATAGCCAGGCAAGATGTCAGTAGGGAGGACCCGCCATATGAGATAAAGGGCAAGGTTACGCCGGTCAATGGAAGCAAACGAATGTTACCGCCAATGATGAGCATGCTTTGCATGAAAATAAAAAGGGTTGTCCCTGCTGCCAGATAGCGTTGATAAGAATTCGTGGCAAGCAGGGCGGCACGTAAGCCGCGCACGAGGAGCAAACCCAAAAGGGCAAACAATCCAAAGGCTCCGATCAATCCCATCTCTTCCACAATCGCCGCAAATACAAAATCAGATTGGGCGACGGGAACTACGGACGGACTTCCCAAACCTGGACCGGCGCCAAACAATCCACCTTCTGCCATCGCGATCAGAGATTGGACTATCTGGTAAGAACGCCCGGATGCATCAAGCCATGGATTTAACCAAGCGGCAATACGTACTTGAATGACATCAAAGAAAAAGAACGCAGCCGTACCTGCTCCAGCCAACAAGACCACAGCCGCCACCAGAACCCTGCGTTTCCCTGTTGCAATAAAAATGATCGCCATGTACAGTAAGACGATTAAGGATGCGGTGCCAAGGTCACGTTGGAAAATCAAGACAGACAGCCCGACACCTAACAATACCAGTGTGGGGGTTAGTAGTTGAATTAACTTGAAGCCCAGGGGCATGTTGTCAGCAAGGTAGGCTGCCAGATAAACAATGAGCAGCAGCTTAAGGGGTTCGGAAGGTTGCAAATACACACCGCAACAGCCCAACCAAAGTCGTGGACCATCTCCACCTGGATACGTCCCAAAAATAAAGGTTAATGCTGTCAGCGCTAATCCACCCACCAACCAGACATACTTATAGCGTCGTATTTGGTTAACCAACCCGGGAACCCGTAACCCGCCCCACATTGCCAGCAAACTGATGCCAAGCCATATGGTTTGCCGCATGCCATAGTATTCATCCAACCGCCAGATTGTCAACAAACCCCATCCAGTCATCAACGCAGCGATTGGAAGTAAATACGGATCGTGGTCAATTAATTGGCGATTTACCTGGCGTACCAGGATCCTAAAACCAATTAACCAGATGACAACGCCTATCCAGTGAGTCAACCGTAAGGGGGTAAGGAAAGTGTGAAGGCGAACAGCCGGCGAGAGGGTTAGAATGACAGCGTAAAGCAATACGAATACTGCCGCAAGGCTCATTAAGCGCTGTTCAAGAGGGTCGTTCGTGTGGAACAAACGTGAGGGTCGTTTCACTCAGTCAGTATCGCCTATCAGGAATTGATACTTCTGGCGTACCTCGCTTGGAATACTCCCCTTATGTGTGATTAGGGCGTCTTTCAGGGAGGTCGCACAATCGCAAGTGACTTCCTCTGTCAAGTTTTCAACCATGATTCGGATCGCCTGTTGAGCAAGAGCAGTATTGGCTTGCAATGTCCTTACAACCATCTCGACTGAGACTGCCTCCTCAGTCAAATGCCAAACATCATAATCCGTGACGTGTGCCATAGTGGTGTAACACATACCAGCCTCACGTGCCAGGAAGGCTTCCGGGCAGGCGGTCATACCTACAATAGACATTCCCCAAGAGCGGAAAAGGTTAGACTCTGCCTTGGTTGAAAAACGAGGACCTTCAATTGTAACTAAAACACTGCCAAAATGAACTTGCCCTCCTGCTGCAGAAACCGCCTGATGAGTAAGTTTAGATAAATTCTCACAATATGGATCCGCCGTGCTGAGATGCACAACCATACCTTCACCAAAGAAACTGCTTTCACGCTTGCGGGTAAAGTCAACTAATTGGTCAGGTATCACGATGCTGCCAGGTGCGAAATCTTCACGCAGCGAACCACATGCGCTGATACTCACCAATCGTTTGACCCCCAGCATCTTTAAGGCGTAAATGTTTGCCCTGTAATTGACTTCGGTTGGTGTGTAAATGTGACCTAACCCGTGTCTTGCCAGGAAAGCAACCCTCTTACCAGATAACGTACCAATCACAATAGGTGAAGTTGGATTACCATATGGTGTGTTGGGTGTAATCTGTTCAGCATCTTGTAATCCCGGGAAGGCATACAATCCGGATCCCCCGATAATACCCAGAGAAGGTGTGTCACTCATAATATTCTCCTTTCCTATAACTGCGGAAGGATGGCAACATGGATTACAACCTGTCCAAACCGCAGCATATCCCCTGAAATAATAACTGTAGCGGTGTAAATGCGTTCTTCATTCAGGAATGTGCCATTGGTTGACTGCAAGTCTTCAACCCACCATTGGCTGTGGTGGAAGCTTAGGCGCGCATGTCGGCTGGAAGATGTTCCATCAGTTAGTTGCAGGTCGCAAGATGGGTCCCTGCCGATGATTATTTCGGGACTTGAAAATTCCCGTTGGCTTCCGGGTTCATCTTCCAGGATCAATGTAATTGGTGGAACCCGACGGGCATTCAACATCTGAATCTGCAATTGCATGTCGCGCCAGAGGGTGATGAACGCCCATGCGAGAAAGGCTAACAAGCTTACTGCCAGGAGCGCTCGCAAGATAAAAACCAAAATTCCGGTCATATATCCATCGCCTTTTTGGGCAGGCTGCGCAATTCGTCCGTAGGCGAGTCAGTTTCCCCTGCAGTCAATGAATCTTGCCCATATATCAATGTAACGCCTCCGCAAGAGATAACATCCCCTGGCTGCAATGATATCTGGGTAATACGTGCACCATTGACGAAGGTCCCTCCGGTCGAGTTCAGATCGAAAAGCAGATAATGCCCTTGCGCTGCCCGTAATTGGCAGTGGACCCTTGAAACGCGGGCATCGTCCAAAACAACATGGTTATCCACACGTCTTCCAATATTAATCACTGGCAAGTGAAGAGGATAAGTCAATGATTCATCGACAATCAAGTAGGCACCACACGGCAATTGTGATTGTATTTTGGAATTGTCCTCCTTCTCGTCTGCTATGGCTGTTGTCTTACCAACTACACTCTCTGATTGTTTACAGCGCACAATAAATGTATCTTCCATCAGGGCTGGATCTGAGGCTAGCTCTATGACAGGTAATTGGTTAAACCGGATGCCTGATTCCTCGCCTGCAGATTTTAATGCATATGCGAGTCCTATCAACCATTCAGGATGGGGCATCCAATATTCGGCTGTTTTTGGATTCATGAAAATGATGAACGCCTCTGGCGGCTTCCATCCATGGGGATTGGCAGATCCCAGGTCGCTTGTCATTGCAGCGACCAATTTTTGAGCCAGCTGATATTGTTGGTTTTCCCAGGGGAACAACGCCAGGCTGCTTTCGATCAGGCGCTGCAATCGGCTTTCCAATTGGTCAAGTTGTGATGTCATAGGATAATTATAATGGAGGTTGGAAGACCTTGTAGTCGCTAACCCTTAATCTTGAGATTCGCTGCCA
>DFYN01000120.1:0-2887 GCA_002383615.1 Anaerolineaceae bacterium UBA4081 | reverse complement strand
GATAGCGCAACCTCATCCAGGATGACCTGAAACCCTTTATTCAGTAAACCTAATGGTGAGATACCGCCAGCCTGCATCCCCGTGATTTGTTCAGCCTCCCGCTGGGTTGGTAATCGTAGTTTCTTTTCGTGGACCAGGGCTGCCAAAGCCTTTAAATCCACAATATGCCGGGCGGGAATAACAACCAAGAGGGGCTTACTTTTCTTCTCGCGAACGACCACAATTGTTTTGAAGACGATGCTCGGGTCCACGCCCAGGATGCGGGCAGTCTCAAGTGCGCTGTGTTTTTCAGGACTCAGCTCAAATGCTTGAAACGGCACCTTGCGGGCATCCAGCAAACGGGTAATATTGTTTGTTTTCAAAGCAATTAATTACCGCAGGTAGATCGGATTTGAAAATATCCAGGCACGTTTCTTTCCCAGATAATTCAACCAGCACTCCACGCGGTAAACACCAGGTTGGGTAACATCATAAGTATGATCTACTCCTCTTTGCCAACGTTTGACAACCACGCCATCAAGAAGGAGGCGGCAATCGCATGCCCTCGGCAGGTGTATGCCTAATTTAATTCCTTGAGCAAAGGGAAGTTCATCCCCCATCATTGCCGTTGTGCTTTCGGTTTGCGCAGTGAAATTAAAACCACGTGCAGGCGCTGGCAAGTCATAGGCGACAAACGCATGCCCCTGGGACAACGTGGATAGGATAAGCTTGCGGTCCACATCAACCTCTCCACTTAAAATTGCATTTGTTTGAATATGAGTCGTGACCGCTGAGAAGTGATATTCATAAGGAAATATCGTTCGATGTAAGGGTCCCATTGACATTCTGAGCGCATGTGCATCCGCGCCGCCTACCGCAACAACCCTCTTTCCGCTTGCCATCAGGTTATCCCAGCGGGCAACCGCCTCTGGCAGCGGTCCATGGGCATAAAACTGCGGGAAGAAGGCATAGAAAACCGCTTGCAATTTTGATTTAAGCACATATTTCAGTTCACTGAAACCGTTCCATAATTCAATCCCAGTGTAACCGTCAACACTCCAGTCCACCCAGGAGATATCCGTTTCCCCAAATAAAGGTAATTCCGGGTCGACCGGATGGGCAATAAACGCCAACCCACCATGGTCACGAACCTGGTTAATGAGCGTTTGTGGGTCGCGTGCGTAGGTGGCTAACTCACGGGTGATACCAAATGCGAGCAGATGATTCTTCTGCGGTTGTCGTGCCTGGTCATGGATTTCCTCTCCGACCAGCATTAATACGCGTCGTCCATCTTTCTCAAAGTATCGGTCGAAGCCCTGGACAAGCACATTGTGGTCAGTGACGAGTAAGACGTCTACACCTGTCTTGAGAGCTGCATTTGCCAGATCGCCGTGGCTGCCAGAACCATCTGAGTAACGGGTGTGCATGTGAAGGGCAATAATGTATTCATTCATAGGTTGACGATTTTCGCCTTTGGAAGGTATAATCGGGATTGTTGGAATACTCAGGAGGAACCCATGATTAATTTTATTGACATCGCCTTGATTATAACGTCAATCGCTCTTGTTGTATCTGTTATTCTCCAGAACAAGGGGATTGGTTTAGGCGGTCTCACTGGCATGGATACGGGTGGGGTTGTAACTGCACGCCGAGGTATCGAAAAGATCCTGTTTTGGATTACAATTGGATTGAGCGTGCTATTCTTTATTCTGGTTCTGGCCGCAGTCTTCGTCGGTGGCAATCCAACCGCGTAAACCGGAAGGTTTTGTCCGAGCGAAACGCTTTCTCATCAGTACACATCGAAGGCGGCGCGCCATTTAGGGTGACCGCCTTTTTGATATTAAGGTGATATGAAAAAAATCCGCTGGCAAGTTATCATTATCCTTCTAACGGGTGTTGTAGTTGCAATCCTCCTCCTTAGTGAGAAAACCAGTCCTATCTCCACTTCAACGCCTGCGCCTGCACAAGGAGGAACCTATACCGAAGCGCTGGTGGGGTCACTTAATCGGCTTAACCCCCTTCTGGATTCAAGCAATTCAGTTGACCGTGATGTAGATCGCCTTATCTTCTCTGGTTTAGTTCGCTTTGACTCACGCGGACTTCCCACGGGGGACCTGGCAGAGTCCTGGGGCGTGTCTCAAGACGGGACCATTTACAATATTTCACTCCGACCCAACGTCAAATGGCACGATGGAACCCCTCTCACTGCTAATGATGTATCTTTCACCATCGATTTATTCCGAAATGAAAGTGATTACATTAGCCCTGACTTACAAAACCTGTGGAAAAAGGTCGAAGTTAAGGTCCTCAGTGATACACAGATGCAATTCCTCTTACCTGAACCCTTCGCCCCATTCGTGGATTACCTGAGTTTTGGAATCCTACCGCGTCACCTTTTGGGCGGATTATCCCTGGCTCAAATCGCGGATGCACCATTCAATTTACAACCCGTAGGCAGCGGTCCATATCAGTTTGACCGATTGTTGGCAGAAAATGGAACGATTACCGGTCTCTCATTGAAAGTGTTCGAGGATTACTATGGGCAGCAGCCATTTATCACCCAGGTAGTATTCCAGTATTATCCTGATGGCTCGAGCGCACTCAAGGCTTATCAGGACGGATTTGTCCAGGGGATCAATGAAGTCACTCCTGAAATTCTATCGGACGTTTTGGCACAACCAGGCTTATCCGTATATTCGGTAAGACGCCCGGAAATCTCAATTATCTTATTCAACCTTAAGAATGATTCCGTTCAATTTTTGCAGGATGCAGAGATTCGGCATGCCCTCTACCTTGCATTGGATCGGCAGGGTATGATAAATCAAGTTTTACAGGGACAAGGCTTCCTGGCTAATGGAGTCATATTCCCTGGTACGTGGGCGTTTTATGATGGTCTCCCCACAACGAT
>DFYN01000037.1 GCA_002383615.1 Anaerolineaceae bacterium UBA4081 | reverse complement strand
ATCCATTGACCTACCCTTCAAACAGTCATATAATCACACGGTTAGAATGAAAGAGAAGAGGTGTTAATCTCGTATGCCAGTTTATGTGTATCGGTGTGAAGAATGCGGTGTACAGTTTGAGCGCACACAGAAGTTTAGTGATGCGCCCCTGACGCGCTGCCCGGAATGCGGCAAGAAAGCCTTGCGCAAAGTCTACTCACCTGTCAGTATTGTATTCAAAGGTTCCGGATGGTACTCTACAGACAACCGGTCGCCTTCAGGCGCTCCGCGTCCCGCAACCGGGAAATCCTCTGAAGAAAAATCGTCCTCAGCGGAGAGTAAACCCGCTGACAGCGCATCTTCCGACAGTAAGTCCCCTGACAGAAAGGGAGCTGATGGTAAGGCGAGTGAAAGCAAACCTTCCAGCAGCAAATCAACCCCACCCCCGAGCAAGCCTACTCCCTCAAGCGAGTAAGCGACTCTCAGCGTAACTCCTCATCAATAACACAGCCCGATAAATCGGGCTGTGTTTTTTTCAAGTTGTTTAGTCTTACTTAAACAGCACGTGTTCCAACAAGAACCGCTCTGTTTGTAGCAGGAAATCTGTGATGGTTTCAGGTTTACGGAAGCCATGCCCTTCGCCTTCATACAATCGGTAAATATACGGGACACTGTTTGCCCGCAATTCTTTTACCATTATCTCGGATTGTTCCGGCACAACCACCACATCCTCAGCCCCCTGGAAGACCGCCAACGGGTCACGGATGGAGGCTGCATGGAAAACCGGTGACCAGGCACGGTAACGATCCGCTGCCTCAGGCAATTCGCCAACCATGGATGCATTGTAATGCTTCTCAAATTTATGCGTGTGCAGATCCAATAGGAAATGGTTGCTCACCCCAAACAGGTTGATACCCGCTGCAAACACACCGGGATGATGGATAAGGGCATTCAGGACGGTATAGCCCCCAGCGCTGCCGCCTTCAATCACCAACCGTTTACTGTCTGCCAGACCCTGGTCTGCTAATGCTTTGGCTGCACCGATGGCATCTTCAGTATCCACTTCGCCCCAGCGCTGCCGAAGCGCTTCCATATAGGCATACCCGTATGACATGCTGCCGCGGTAATTCAGGTCAAGCCAGCCATATCCCCGTGACGTAAAGTAGGCACGAGTGGGATCATACCGGACAGGCGAGATACCAGTAGGTCCACCATGCACCGCCACGATCGCCGGTGGTAAACCCTGCCAGGTAAAATCCGGATTGCGGGGAGCATAATAAAAACCGTACACGTCCGTACCGTCCATCGCTTTCCAGGACACTTCCAGTTCTGTCGGTAAGTATGCCTCAGCTACTCGTTCAGTTGTTGAGTGGGCAATGACATGCAAGCCCTCAGGTGTCCAAACCACAATGCGGTCGGGTACACCCGGAGCCGATCCAATGAATGCCACTGCCTCGCGGGTCGGGTTGACGGTCAATTGGATGCACCAGGTGTAAGGTGAGGTGTCCAACACTTCATATGCGCCCGTAGCAACAGCGACGCGCACCAACTCTGTACGCCCACGACCATTACGTAGAATATATACCCAGCGGCTGTCTCCGCTCCATCCGTGTGAGCGCGTCCCCTGCACCCAGGCAGGCTGCGAAAGGTGCCAGCCAGCCCAATATGCCAACCGATGCTTGCTGCCGTCTGCCAGCGAAACCAGTTCCAATTGCTCCCAGTTACCGTCTCGGACGATGTAACTCAGCCATTTCCCATCCGGTGAAAACTGGGGTTGGGCAGCAGGCGTAACATTGTCTCCTGAAACATGGTGAAGGTTAACCACATGCAAAACGTCGCCTGCCAGGTCAGCCAGCATGACCCGCGTGCCGTCCCAAGGCATGTTGGGGTGATCCCACTCCACCCAGGCAAGGCGTTTCCCGTCCGGTGAAAAAGTGGGCTGCATGTAGAAGTCTGCGCCGCGCTGCAATTGAACTGGCCACATTTTGCCATGCGAATCCACCAAACCCAACAGGTCAGTTTCGCCATCACTCCACACATACACCACCCAACGTCCGTCCGGCGATAATACCGGAGATGCCATCATTCCAAAAGTTGGCAGCAGCGGTTGAGGTAACCCCACTGCCACAGGCATACCATAAAGGCAGCCTTCTTTTGTAGCGAATACAACTTGGTCGCCGTTGACTGTAAACTCTCCCCCGCCATAGCCCACCCTGCCGCGCACGTTGATATCAGCCGCAGTCAGGTCGCGGCGGGCTGTGGTTAACCCCTGCATAACGAGTGTACTTACCGCACCGCGTCCCTCCACCCATATCAACCGGTCTGCATCCGCCCACTGGACGTCATCCAATTTAAGTTTGGTGCTGACCGCAGTCGTTGAGATGGGGCTGACCCATAAGCCGTGTGGTGTTTGATGCATGGCGACCTCCTAAATGCAGACTAATATTATGGAAGATATTGGGNNCAGGCAATACGCGTTGGATAACCCGCTCAATCTCATTGCGCGGACGCAGCCCGATGATTTGCTCAACTACTTTCCCCCGCTTGAACACCAGGACGGTTGGCAACGTCATCACACCCAGTCGTTGAACCAGGGTCGGGCATAAGCCGGCATCGATGCGATAAAAAAGCATCTTCCCGCTGAGTTGCTTTTCCATTTCATCCAGGATGGGTTCCAATTGGCGGCAGGGACCGCACCATTCCGCGCCAAAATCCAGTACCACGGGTAACGTGGCGCTGGCAACTTTGGCGTCAAAATCACTCTCGCAAATGAGTTCCATGACCCCTCCGGATAAAAAACCGGCGAACGAGGGTTCCCGTTACGCCGGTGCCAGCTCGTTATTTCAGGTCGCGCGGCAGCCAGAGGTCCTTTAATTTTCCGTGGACTTCCAGTGTCAGCTCTTTCCATGAATCAATTGGCAAGTTCACACGGGCTACAGCAGCAGTCGGCATGGATTCCACTTTCCTGCTCAGGATTTGCAGCAAACCTTCCAATCCTGGGTTGTGTCCAACAATCAGGACACATTTCACATCATCAGGAAGTTCCCGCAAAGGCTCCAGGTATGCATCTGGTTCTGCCATGTAATAGGCGTCCAGATAGATAATCTCACCTTCAAAATGCATTTTTTCTGCTACCAGCTCAGCTGTTTTGGCTGCTCGGACCGCAGTGGACGCGTACACTCGGTCAGGTTTGATATCTTTTTTCCTGAGCAAACGTCCCATTTGCGGCGCATCCTTCTCACCACGTTTATTCAGGGGTCGATCACGGTCAGGCAATTCCGGTTTATCCCAACTGGATTTAGCATGCCGCATCAAAACAAGTGTTTTCATTTATTCACCTCCAAGGCACAAT
>DFYN01000146.1 GCA_002383615.1 Anaerolineaceae bacterium UBA4081 | reverse complement strand
CAAATACGACCTGCGCTGGGATAAACACAGTGTCGTCCCCAATGATCCCGATCTGGCTGATCGTGTCTTTCAGGCGGCGCTGGAATTAGCCACTGAAGTTGGCGCGTACTGTATCAACACAGAACGTGTCATACAATTCAGCCGTGAGGAATTGCAACTGGGCCTGGATCGTGCCCCCCAAACATTGCTGATGGGAGAAGGCAAAGACAGCCGCACCCTGTTTGCACGTGAGATTTGCGATCCCAGACCACCACTGGTGTGGGCTGGAAATCCTGGTGTCCCCACTCCCGAAGAAATTTTCCTGCCGATGGTTCAATCCTGGATGCAGGAACCGATTGTGGATTTGGTCACTTGTGGATCTGTTACAACTGTGGATGGCAGACCGGTGGAGACCGGAACCCCCAGCGAAGTATTTGCGGTGCGACGGGAATTGCGTATGTTGCGGGAAGGATTGCGGCGTGTGGGTCGCCCGGGCATCGGGATGCTGGCGGCGCAGTCGGCAGTTTCCTCACTGGGTGATCTGGCAGCTGCTCACCCCGATTATCTGCGGCCGGTGGATTCGCACCTGGTCGCCATGTTCAATGAGCTGATCATCGATCTGGACAACATGAACCGCGCCGCTAATTCTGTTGAAGTAGGGATGCGTAATGCTTCTCTTGCCACCGTCATGGTAGGGGGGCTGGCAGGCGATGGTCCCGGCGCTGCGGTTGTGCAGGCAGCTTCGTTTATGCTGGCAAATCACGTCTGTCTGGCGGATTATCATCTCTTGCATCCCATCCACATTCGCCATGTGGCAACCTCCACCCGTGGAGTAATGTGGATGCAGGGAATTGTTGAGCAGGCATTTGCTCGCAATGCACCCTGTATCATCGTCTCGGATATTTATCCCAAATCGGGCGCCGGGACGAAGGAATTGCTGTATGAAGTAGCAGCCAATGCCATCGCTATTACGCTCAGTGGTGGGCATCTGGAGGGTGTGGGTGCTGCTGATGGTGCTGTCCCAAATTCATCCGGACTGGAAGCACGCTGGATGGGCGAGGTGGGGCATGCGGTTGCAAAGCAAGGACTGACACTGGAGCAGGGTGAAGAACTGGTGCAGGCATTGTTGCAGCGTTATGAACATGTTTTCTCGCAGGCAGGTGGTAATCCTGGTAAACGCTTTGACCAGGTGTATGATCTGAGCAGTTTACGTCCCACTGCAGAATGGGAAGCCATCTATTATGCTGTCAAAGAAGAACTCAATCAGCTGGGTCTGATCGTTCATTAAAACAGATCAATAATTAGAGAAATCAAAAATTCTTGAAAAAGGAGGTGGTATCAGTGGCATTATATGTTGTGGTAAATGTAGCGATTGTGGTGGTACTGGGTCTGGTCGCCCGCTTCTTTGGCAAATGACAGGGGTTGTATTTTCAAATTTATTTTAAAGAGAGGAATATAATGGCAGAAAAAAAATCTGGATGGAATTTTAATTACACAACTCGTGATATCGTCATCATCGCTGTTATCGCAGCAATCACCGGTGTGGTCAATACCGGTGTCGGGAACCTGTGGTATTTGGCCAACACTTCACTGGGTCCTTTGGGTGGTGCTCTGTTGCAGGGTGCTTTCATGTGGGCTTACATTCTGGCTATGTTGTTGATCCGAAAGCCAGGTGCTGCGTTAATTGTTGGCATCATTGAAGCAGTCACCGAGATCCTGCTGGGTAACGCAGCTGGTATTGGAACCCTTGGATGGGGACTTACCCAGGGTCTGGCCATTGAAGCTGTCATGGCGATCAGCAATTATCAAAAATTCGATATGTTAACCGCTATTCTGGCTGGCGCGGCTGCTTCCCAGTTTGGAACACTCTGGACGTCCATATTTTATGGTTGGGATCCTGCTTATTCCCGAGATGTCTGGTTGGCAGTACCGATTAATCTTGTTTCCGGTGCGATCCTCAGTGGTCTGCTCGGGTACCTTCTTGCAAAAGCAATTTCACGCACCGGTCTGATCCGCTCAGCCGGTAGATAAAAATTGCTCCTCTTGCACGTTATACTTAAATAATAAGCAGGAGGAGCCATTCATTAATTGCACTCATCAATCATTTTATAACCATGCTTTGGGATCCGTTTACCACGCCTTGTGATGAACGGTCCAAAGCATTCAATTATTTGTAGTAGGAATCAAAAATTGGACACAAATACACCTTTTATTAAAGCCACAGATGTCTTTTACACGCATTGGAATCAGGATGAACCCACACTAAGAGGCGTCTCACTTGAAATCTACCCAAACACGATCAATGTTCTCGTTGGTCCAGGCGGGAGTGGCAAGTCGACCCTCTGCAGTCTCTTTAACGGTGAAATTCCACACCTTCTGGGTGGAAAATTTGAAGGCACTGTATTGGTGGATGGTAAAGACACTAATAATGAACCTGTCAAAAACCTCTCCCAGTTGGTTGGGCACATGCTTCAGGATCCTGAGACGATGTTCGCCACTCTGTATGTTGAGGATGAGATTGCCTTTGGTCCTGAGAATTTGTTGCTGGGAACCGATGAAATCATCCAGCGTACGGAAAAGCTCCTGGAAGACATCCAGCTGACGCCTTTTCGCCAGAACCTGGTCTGGAATTTATCCGGTGGGCAAATTCAGAAACTCGGTCTGGCGGTTATCTTAGCGATGCAGCCTGCCATGATCGTGCTGGATGAACCCACTGCTAACCTGGATCCACATGCCACCCGTGCAGTGCATGAGCTGGTACTCAAGTTGAGGGATGAAGGTATGACGATTCTACTGGTCACCCGCGAACTGGATGATTTCATTCTGACAGCAGCCGACCAGTTGATCGTTCTGGATGATGGTAAAATCATGGCCTCCGGTCCCGTTCAAACCGTACTGGCGG
>DFYN01000035.1 GCA_002383615.1 Anaerolineaceae bacterium UBA4081 | reverse complement strand
TGCTGGAATATGGTCGCAGGGTCTTGCGTTGCACCCAGCGAAAACCTTCAGCAGCATCAATGACTGCCACATCCACAGGTCCACCGCAGTTGGCTGATGCGCCTGGCGCCTTGCCAATACCGTCCGAAAACCGCTGCATTTCGATAGTGGTTTCCACCAGGAAATGGNNTCGTCAAGGGCTGTCTTCAATTCATCGCTATAACCAGCCACTTCCTGAATGCGCGGGTCAAAACCATTGAGCAACCGTGAGATGACAAATGTGTGTCCACGCCAGGCGGCGCCGGGATTATCCAGGGTTGTGCGGCGAGCGATATACTCCCCTTCAGGGATATACACCTCAAAAAGTTGTCCTAATTTGGAGCCGGGATCGTAACCTGCCACAAAGAGCGCCAGGGCAAACGAGTCCTTGTCAACTGGTTTGCTCAGGTTTTGCTCAAGATGGCGCTGATAGGCGCGCATCAAGAAGCGACCCAGCTGGGCGGCGGTTTCTTCCACCGTCAAGTCAGTTGTTCCCATCTCGATCATAAACTCTTTGATATGGCTGTTGATGGTGCGCCCATCCAGGTAAGACCAGCCAAATGAGGTGGCGGCGATATGGCTGCCTAACTGGTAAACGTGAGTGCCAGAATCAGAGTTAACGCGTACATCTCCATTTGGGTTGACGAATACGTCGCGGCTGTCAGCAGCCAAAGCAATGCCTTCCGGGGAGCAAGTTGTCACGATGACGGTCATGGGATATCCTCCTGGTTTCGGGTGTTCGCCTTATTTCAATGCTATTCTATCTATTATTAGAAGGCAACGCAACTTGAATCACATGCCCAGCAAACCTGGCAATTCATCCGGTGTATTAAGCAGATGCAAAGCGCCAGCGTGCGTCAGCTCACGCGGGTGACCAAATCCACACAGGACACCTACAGCTTGAGCACCGGCTCGGCGGGCAGACAGTATGTCTACGGTGGTATCCCCAATCATCAGGCAATCCTCAGGTGGCAGTCCCATTGCCCTGGCAGCCGCCAGGATGGGGTCAGGATGGGGTTTGGTGCGCGGGCAAGTCTGGGACGTGATGACAGCCTGGAAATATTGCCGCAGGGAAAAGGTATCCAGAAAGGACTCTGTAGTGGCAGCATCCCGGGCGCTGACAATCGTCATCGGGTAGCGGGCGCCAAGCACGGCTAGCGTTTCTCGGACATGACCAATGAGGTTAAAATTATGAGAGGTTCGCTTTTGACGCCTGACTTCTATGCGTTTTAGAAGCCGCTCAACATCGTCATCCAGCGCCAATTTGTCCAGAATTTCATACACCAGATTCATGGGGGTTTCAAACGTCATGACCGCCCAACGGCTAAAGGAGTGAGGCGATAAAATCCGGCTCAATGGGGCGAGACGTTGGGTAAGCGACTTAACCCAAAGGTCATCCGTATCGTTTAGGGTTCCGTCCACGTCAAAGCACAGTCCGCGGACGCGGGTGGTATCCAGCGTCATTATTGGTTGAATAGCAGCCATAGCTGGTCGTTGGTCGCCTGGTCAGGTGTTATCAGCCAGTAGGTGGTGTTACCAATCCGCAGCAAGCGAGAGGTTCCGCGGTAATCAGTCCAAGTCATCTGACGGTTTGCTATATCCACGTCATCGAAGGAACGGGCGAATTGAGTCAGGGCGTCCCAATACTCATCAGCATCGGCGGTGGTTTCCCAATCTTGCTGCCAGGCAAGGACAAAGCCTTTGGTGCTGCGGTTGATGTAAGCTACATATGTATCACCCAACCAGCCTTCAACGGCATCAGCGGCTGTGTCTTCGTCAATACGCGACGTTGAATCATAGCCAGCTGAGAGGATAAGGTAGGTGTACCATTCGCCCATATTATTTTGTTCCAACTCTTCCCAGCCTTCACCCAGGGCAGCAGCTATGTCTGGTAATACTGGGTTGATGGGCTTGTCATTGGGGTACCGCTCCGGATGCAGGATTTGTTCGGTCGAGGTAGGTAAGTCGCGATAAGCTGCATCGACAGCGTCCCAGCCATTGCTCATGAAGAGCGTTTGAACAAATTGCGCACCTTGATCGTAGGGGAAGAGAAAATCCTGCTGTAAGTAATACGGCGCAGAATCATAAACTGGTGAGGTGTAGGTGGCATAAAAGTCATTAATCTCTTGTTTGTCCTGTTCGGTGGCGTAGGTTTGGTACCAAAGGGCTTCGCTCAGGCTGGCATCGCCCTCAACCAATGCTTGAATACCCGCACAGCGCTCAGTGTCAATTTCGCAGGCGTCATCATTCATGCCCAGACCATTGCGCAAATCGTACACCTGGTCTTGCAAGAAATGGGTGTACTCGTGGGCATAAGTCATGCGTTCAGTACCTTTCCAACCTTCACCCAGGGTGACATACATTTCTTTGGTTTCATTGTCATAAAAACCTGCAATTTGCTCTGAATACAGGTCGATATACAACTTGTAAATGTCATAATCGGGGGGCAGCAGCCCCAGGGCGGAAAGGATGCGTACATCATCACTGGCATCCTGTTCGGTGTAGTCTTTAAAGAAGTCGTTTTCAACCCGGTCGCGAAGTTCTGCCTCTGTCATCAGAGCCCGGTTGACATCTTCAGTGGGTTCCAATCCGCGCAAGTCGATGACTTGCTGTTGAATTTCGTCCATTTCCAGGGAGACATCCGCTGGCAATCCATTGTCAGGGGTACTATTTTGGGGAGTTGGTGAGCCTTCCAGCGAGGTTGGCGTCACAGTTGGCGAAACGGGTTCCACAACCTCAGTTGCGGTGGTGGACCGGCGGGTAATAAATAAGGTTGCGCCGACTATCAGTACTGCGCTGATGACCAGGCAGCCAACAAGGATAATAACAAGGATTGTCGTGAGCAGGCGTTTGTTTTCCATTAATAAACCTTCCTTTCGCGGTTAGGGTTTTGCACCCTGAGGGCAATTATACGATAGGTTGCAGATGATAGTAGTGCGCAGCACTGTGAAACGCCTTTCCAGATCGTATAAATATCGTCCAATTATTTATAAAGATTTTGACTATAATGGAATTGAGTCAATGATGACCAGTGAAAGGGAGGGTTTATGATTCGGAAACTCATTGTGATTGTTATCCTAATCGTGTTCTTGGTGGCAGCCGGCGCATTTGCTGTCAGTGCAGTCAGCCCGGTACTGCCTGGCAGTTCATTATTTGGGGTGCAGAGTGCGCTGGAACAACTTGCTGCCAAGCGGGGAAAGCCTGAGCAAGTTCTCAGCAACCAGCTTGGTTTAGTCGAGACCCGGACAACCCAACTCCAACTCCTGCGCGGTACTATGACAGAAACTGGAGCCATTGAAGCCCTGGGTAAAGCGGTGGATCGCGCAAGCCTGGCTTACGCCCAGCTTGAGACACAGAGTATGTCTGATTATAAGGATGCCTTCCTAACCAGCATGACCCGTGCGAGAGCAACGTTACGCCGTAATGGCGTCACTTTGGCTGAACGCTGGTTGTATGAGAAACTCAGCCGGCTTTCTGCATTGTTCAAAGACGGTATCCCAACGTCAGACGCCATAAAGGCATTGATTGCCCTGCCTCCACAGGAGGTTACCCCCACAGCAAGTCAGAATCCCACTACTGAGCCTGTCGGTTATCAACATGCGTCCTTTGATTTAAGCGGCGGGCATGCCAATTTGACTTGTGAGAATTGTCACGGTAAAGATAATCAGACCCTCACGCCCGGCTGTGCAACCTGCCATGCTGACCGACGTCCCGCTGAAGATCATTTCAGCACAGAATGTGAACGCTGCCATACCCCTGCGGGCTGGTCTCAGGCGGCTTTTGACCATGCCAGTGTCCCAAATTTAGTGTGTGCCGACTGCCACGCAGACCGCGCACCCGAGGGTCATTACCCGTTGGCTTGCCAGACGTGCCATACGCCCGGCAGCTGGGCTGGGGCAAAATTTAATCATGCAGCCGAGCTGGCAGTAAATTGCCAGGGATGCCATGCCAGCACAGCTCCGGCTAACCACTGGGCGCTGCAATGTTCAACTTGCCATATTGCGGGAGATCAATGGAGCCAGGTGTCCTTTAACCATAGCGCAGTGGATGCATCGAATTGTGCGAGCTGTCATAGCAGCGCCGCACCTACCAGCCATTATGCGGGGCAATGCTCTGCCTGCCATAATCCTGCGGGTTGGAACCAGGTGAGTTTCAACCATGCAGCAGCGGGGGCAACGGACTGTGTGGGCTGCCATGCGGGCAATGCGCCGTCCAACCATTATGATATGCAATGTTCCACCTGCCACAATACAAGTGGATGGCTGCCAGCCGATTTTAAGCATGAATTCAATATCAACCATAACGGCGCTAACGGGGTTTGTTCAACCTGCCACCCCGCCGGTCCACCAGAAACCGACTGCCGTGCCTGCCACGACTCCAAGGAGGGTGGCGAAGACGATGATGATTAGGGTTAAAGCATGCGGTAAACGCAATCATTCGTGTGCATTTTGCTATGATTCATGTCAGGAGAGCAGATGATGGATAAAATTCAATTTACTCGCAACTATAATGACCTCAGTACTGAAACAGGATTTCAGTTTGAGTTTACTTGTGACCGATGTGGTACCGGCTATCGGAGAGCTTCGAAACCAGGCTTCCAGACCAGTTTCCCTTGACTATCTGGCTGAATCTTGATAGACTCATGGCTCGTTATACTTCTGAAAGGCAATTGAGTCCTTGTCAGGCGGGCAAGGCTTTGGTATAATTCCGGACGCTAAGGGCACATTAACACCGCGCCGATGTAGCTCAGATGGCAGAGCAGCCGCCTTGTAAGCGGCGGGTCAAGGGTTCGATTCCCTTCATCGGCTCAGTTGTAGACCAGCATGCAGACAGAATTCCATCAAATTCTGACTGCATTCGGGCCGGCAACGGTTCATATGGACGGTTACCCAAGTGGCCAACGGGGACTGACTGTAAATCAGTTGGGCAACGCCCTTCGGAGGTTCGAATCCTTCACCGTCCACTGGTCGCAAGACCAGGAATAGTAGCGGCAAGCCCTCATAGCTCAGTTGGTAGAGCGCGCCCTTGGTAAGGGCGAGGTCATGGGTCCAATTCCCATTGAGGGCTCTTCATGCCGAATCATCACAGCAATTATTGCGAGATTCTTTGAAGGAGATATGGTTATGGCAAAGCAAAAATTTGATCGAA
>DFYN01000179.1:15160-15511 GCA_002383615.1 Anaerolineaceae bacterium UBA4081 | reverse complement strand
CCTTGCCAGACACCATCTTGAGGAGTGTGGATGGCAGGCGCTTGCTTGCCTTTTCCGTTGCCATTCCCGTTTCCGTTTGAGCTGACCGCCTCCACCATCAACTCAAGCGCATGGTGGTCTTCAACATGCCCGGAGACATGCTGTTCCAGCGCTTCCAGACGGCGCAAGACGGAAACCAGTGATAACCCGATCGTATCCGGCAGGAGGTCGTGGTGCATGTCCAGTTCGTCCGTGACGGGTTGCGACCGGCGGACAATTTGCCCGGGCACACCTACGACGACTGAATTGGGCGGGACGGGTCTGACTACCACCGCGTTTGCGCCAATCCGGCTGTGGTCACCCACGCTGATG
>DFYN01000179.1:0-15125 GCA_002383615.1 Anaerolineaceae bacterium UBA4081 | reverse complement strand
TCGCCAATCACCACCCCCATGCCATGGTCAATGAAGAAACGCCGACCGATGATTGCGCCGGGGTGGATCTCTATCCCGGTCCAGAAGCGTGCAACCTGGGAAAGCAACCGGGCTGGCAAGCGCCAGCGGTGCCGCCACAGGCTGTGTGCCACCCGGTGGCTCCAAATGGCGTGCAAGCCCTGGTACATAAACAACACCTCGAAGGCGTTCCGGGCAGCCGGGTCGCGGGATAGCACCGAGTGGATATCTTCTCGGATAAGTTTAAACATTTTCAACATGGTTCCCTCCCCTATTTGGTTACTCAGCCAGATCAGCATAGAGCGGCGTAGAAAGGTAGCGCTCACCAAAGGAGGGAATGATGACTACAATCAACTTACCCTGGCTTTCAGCGCGGTGGGCAACCTGCAGCGCAGCCCAGATGGCAGCGCCGGATGAGATTCCAACCAGCAGTCCTTCGCGTTGGGCGGCGGCACGCGCGGTGGCAAAGGCATCCTCTGCTTTGACCCGGATGACCTCATCATATGACTGTGTATTCAACACTTCCGGTATAAATCCCGCGCCGATGCCCTGGATGGGATGCGGACCTTTCATGCCGCCAGACAGGACCGGGGAAGCATCTGGCTCAACGGCAATGGCACGGAAGGAGGGCTTGCGTTCTTTAATAACCTCCGAGATACCGGTGATGGTGCCACCTGTACCAACACCAGCGACAAGATAATCCACTTTACCGTCCGTGTCCCGCCAAATTTCTTCGGCAGTGGTTCGGCGATGGATTTCGGGGTTGGCGGGGTTGTTGAATTGCTGCGGCATAAAGTAGCGCGAGTCGGAGGCTGCCAGTTCGGTTGCGCGTTTGATAGCGCCAGCCATGCCCTCACTGCCGGGGGTCAGGATCAGTTCTGCGCCATAAGCGCGCAGCAGCATGCGCCGTTCTTTGCTCATCGTATCAGGCATCACCAGCACCGATTTGTACCCGCGCGCAGCCGCTACGAATGCCAGGGCAATGCCGGTGTTGCCACTGGTTGGCTCAATGATGATTGTGTCGGGTTTCAGCAGCCCGGCTTGTTCAGCCGCGTCAATCATGGCAACCCCAATCCGGTCTTTGACCGAATGGGAAGGGTTGAAGTACTCGAGTTTTAGCACCACATCCCCCAATGCGCCTTCAGACAGGCGTTGTAGCCGGACAAGGGGGGTATTTCCCACTAATTCAGTGACGTCATGTGCAATTTTCATAATAGATCTTCTCCAATCTGATTAAATAAAAACAGGCGGTTGATTAATATGCAACGGCGGGCAGGAGACCCGTACGCTGATTAACATGCGTGCGCGGGGCTGCTGTCCGCCGCCAGGATTCAACCGTCTGTCAAGAAAATTCAAGCAAGGTGATCTGGGCGGAATCTGGACAGTCCCCGCCTCAGACACATGCAATGTAAATTTCCAATCTTAAGGTTGTAATTATTGACCATAATAGTCATATTATAAAGTAAAGAAACCTGTTGTCAAGGGTTAAAATATGGATGTCATCATTTATATCGGTCAAACTTGGAATCAGGCATGTTTTAACCACAGGTATCCATACGGTGGCAAGACGACCGATAAGTTGCCATCTTCCATCCGGAATTTCTGACCTGTAAATATATCCTTCAAGTCGAAATTACCATCCGGGACAGATATCCTTACTTCTTCGGTGGTTTCTACTAAATGATGCACACATATTATGGCGTCGTGACCTTTACCCCGCTGGTAGGCTACCACACTGATGTGGCTGCAAGGCAGCCAATCAATGCCATGGGAAAAAAGGACAGAGAACAATTTCTTTAGCGTGATCATCTGTTGAATTTTATGCCAGAGGGATCCTTCGTCCGCCATCTGCTGACGAACATTGACATGCCTGGTTCCATACACGGCATCGGAAATAACAGGTGCAAAGGATTTTTCTGCGGTTGTGAAACCGCCATTGCGTCCTGCGTCCCATTGCATTGGCGTACGCAGCCCATTCCTGTCAAATAACGTGACATCATCGCCCATCCCGATTTCGTCCCCATAGTAAATGAAAGGAGACCCCGGCAACGAGAATAAAAGGGAATAAACCAATTCGATTTTCCGGCGGTCATTATCCAGCAGCGCCGCCAAACGACGCCGGATACCCAGGTTCAGTCGGTAAACCGGGTCAGGCGAATATTCGCGCCACATAAATTCCCGTTCTTCGGGCGTCACCATTTCCAGGGTAAGTTCATCGTGATTGCGTAAGAAAGTTCCCCACTGGCATGTAGGTGGAATGGATGGAAGCTGATCCAACGCCCAGTGGATAGGGGCAGCATTACCCTGTTTTAACGACATGAATATTCTCGGCATGATGGGAAAATTGAATGCCATGTGACACTCATCGCCGTCGCCGAGGTATTCGCGCACTTCAACTGGCCATTGATTGGCTTCGCAAATCAAGACCTTGTCCGTGTAATTCGCGTCCACGAAGGCACGTAAGTCTTTTAATACTTGATGGGTTTCAGGTAGATTTTCGCCATTGGTTCCATCCCGCTCAATGAGGTATGGCACTGCGTCCAGGCGGAAGCCGTCAATCCCCCGGTCCAACCAGAACTGGACGACTTTGAACATTTCTGCTTTGACTGCAGGGTTGTCGTAATTTAAGTCTGGTTGGCAGGCATAAAAGCGATGCCAGTAATATTCCTGGGTAGCTTCATTCCAGGTCCAATTGGAGGGTTCAGTATCGGTAAAGATAATACGTGCATCCGGATAGCGCTTATCTGTGTCACTCCACACATAATAGTCATGGTAAGGAGACTTTCGATCCATGCGGGCAGCCAAAAACCAGGGATGTTGGTCGGAGGTATGGTTCATAACGAGGTCCATAACTACCCGAATCTGAAGCTTATGAGCAGCCTGGATCAGCGCTTTAAAGTCTTCTAGCGTGCCATATGCCGGGTCGATTGACAGGAAGTCGGCAATATCATAACCGTCGTCACGCAGGGGAGAAGGATAGATGGGTAATAACCAGATGCAATTGATCCCGAGTGCCTGAATGTAATCCAACTTTTGGATCAAGCCAACCAGGTCACCATGACCGTTTCCGCTGCCGTCAAAGAACCCGCGCAAGGACACTTCATAAAAAACAGCCTGCTGATACCAGTAAGGGGATTGATCCATTATCTACGACCTAACCTTTCACAGAGCCTGCCAACAGACCGTGGACAAAGTACCGCTGGAAGGCAAANNCCCCGCGGGTCTATCAAATTGGTAATTTGAACCGTGAGTACCGGGTGGCTGGAGAGGAATATTTTCGCTACCAGGAAATCATTCCACACCCACAAGAACTGGAAGATGCCCAGCGATGCAATGGCAGGTGTTGAGAGGGGGATAGCCAGTTTTGTGAACGCATGCCAGGTGTTAGCGCCATCAAGATAGGCGGATTCAAAAATCTCTTTCGGTAGCGCGCCCATGAAATTGCGCATCAAGTAAATGGCATATGGCAACCCAAAACCTGTGTGAAACAGCCAGATACCCAGGAAGGAATCCTGTAAACCGATGGATGCATACAAACGAGCAATTGGCACCAGCGTCATTTGCAATGGTACAATTTGCAGCCCTACCAGCAAGGCAAACATCGTTTGTCTGCCACGAAAATCTAACCAGGCGAAAGCAAACGCAGCAAATGCGGCAATGAAAACGACTAAGAAAGTGGTAGGGATGGTTACGATTAAGGTGTTGATTAACGCAGCTCCCATCCCTTCTGGATTCATCAGGTCGCTGATATTGCATTTAAACTTGCCAACCGCCGAGCCGTTCGCTTGTTTACAATCGGTATAATAATCCCGAGTCCCTTTGTAACCTACCAGAGCGTCTGCGTAATTACTCGTGGTCAACTTCAAACCGCCCTGACCACCATGCGAAATCGACTGCATGTAATTGAGGGTTTTTGCCAGGATCTCTAATGATTCATTGGCGTTTTCCGGAAGTGTCGGATTAACCAGGTGCGGTGTTCCATTGACATCCTCCTTGAGCATTGCCAGAAGTTGATATGAGCGTGTGTATTGGTCAACAACCTCTGGGTTGGTTAGGTCTGCAGCTGGAAGTGAATCTCCGCCTGAGCCATGGCAAGACGCGCAATACTGGCTAAATTCAGCAGCCCCCTCAACTTGTTGGGGAAGGAATATCTCCCACCAACCGGTGGAGCGCACGTCTTCCTTGGGGCGAAAAGAGGTGACAAAGAGTCCAAAAGTTGGGAGAACCCAAAGCAGGCACATGATGATCAGCGCCAGATTTATTGGCAACGCGCGTAATAATCGGTTAAGGTTTCTGAGTTGTTTCATCGCGCTGCCTCTTCCTGGATAAATCGCCGAATATTGATGATTAATATGGGAATAATCAGAAGGATGAGCAAAATCGCAATTGCCATTGAGCGACCCGTATCTGTGACAATTAACTTAAACATCCGGTTGGCAATAACCTCGGTGCCATAATTACCGCCGGTCATCACAAACACAATGTCAAAAATCTTCAAAATATTGATGAACATGGTTGTGGTTACCACAATGATAGTTGGCATAATCATCGGGATTGTAATCTTCCAAAAAGTCTGCCAACCCGATGCGCCATCCACATGAGCCGCTTCCATAATTTCCGCTGGCAGTCCTTTTAGCGCGGCTGAGAGGATGGTCATACAAAAACCTGCCCATAACCAGACGCCTACAATCATTAATGCAAAATTATTCAATGCCGGATTGCTTAGAAAAGCAACAGGTTGCCCACCCAAACCGGTGATTATGGCATTTAATAATCCGGTTTGTTTGCCTCCGCCAGATTGGATTGAGTAGACAAACTGCCAGATAATACCTGCACCTATGAATGAAATTGCCATTGGCATGAATATGATGGATTTGGCTAACTTTTCAAACCGTACCTGCTCTGCCAACAAGGCAAACAAGAGTCCTGCTGCCACGGTACCCGGAACCATCAAAATCAACCACAGGGCATTATTCCGAAGCGCCATGAGCATATCAGGTGCGGTGAGTGCATACCGGTAATTTTCGAAGACCCCCCAGCACGGTTCGCCACTTACACAAGAAACAGCTGCGGATCTCGTTCCTGTGCGGTCCATGAAGCTAAGCACCAATGTATTCACGGTCGGAAAAACAATAAATATGAAAATGATAATGAGTGCGGGAAATAGGTATAACCACGGTGTCCAACGCCCTTGCTTCATAATGGATGACATGAGGTTATTCTCCTTTTCGGATGAAGCGGGGGGATAAATTAGGGACGAACCCCTTTGGGTTCGTCCCTAATTGTGTCACTAACTTACTTTGCTAATGCTTCAGTTTGTGCAGCAGCAACGATATCCAGGGCAGCCTGGATATCACCACCCTGAACGACGGTAATCAATGCTTTCCATTCGGCTTCGCCAAATGGTGCTGGAATGGTATCGCCAAGGTCAGGTGTAAATCCGGAAGCGTTCGCCAGTGCTTCTGCTTTCTTGGCGAGTTGAGCGTCCGAATATTTGCCCGTTGCCAACAAATTGGGAGACAAGTCAAATCCGGCTTGTGCCCAGGCAGCAGCGCCGTCAGCGCTGGTCAGATATGCAACCAATGCCTTGGTGGCGGCTGATTCGCTGAATGCCATCATGTAATCTGAACCGCCCTGCATGCCCTGAATGCCAGGGAAGGCAAAGAAGTCATAATCTGTCCCGTACACCAGGGTTGGGTACTGTTTGACAATTTCGCCACCAGCGAAGCCAGATTGTTTGACGAGCATGGCTTCGGGAGTCTCCTGGAATACCTTGTAGATTGCATCGAGGAAACCAGTGTTAAGGGTACCATCGGCGCCGCCCACGGTGTACTTGGCATCCGATGCCCACTTCTGGTATGTTGTGTAAGCGCTAACAACGCCAGCATCATTGTAAGCAACTTTACCAGAGATGAGGTCCATCACATATTGCGGACCTTGCTGAGTGAGGATGAGGTCCTGAATAAAGTCAGACCCAGTCCAACCAGTCGCCGCGCCACTCTCCATGCCCATACTCCAGGGCACATTGCCATCAGCAACCATCTTTTCAACCAGTGTATTCAGTTCTTCAAAAGTGGTCGGGACGGTATACCCAAGGGCTTCAAAGCGTGCCGGGCTGTACCAAATGATGGATTTGATGTCAGCTTTGACAGGCAAAGCAAACAGTTTACCATTTGCAGTACCGAGGTCAAGCCAATACTGAGCGTAATTTTCAGTTGCGGCGCCTACAACCTTCAGGTCAACCAGTTTATCAGGGTAAAGGGTCACAGGTGCTGTGGTTGGCCAGAAGAGGACATCAGGCGGTGTGCTTTTGGCTTTGGTGTCCAATACTGCAGCATCACGGGTTGATTCAGCAACGATTTTGATTCCGCAAGAATCAATCAGTGGCTTGAAAATGCTATTAATTTTCTCTTCTTCAGCGCCAGACCATTGGTACATAACGGTCAGGGTATCGCCTTCAACGGTTTCGCCGCAAATTGCAGGACGCGCAGGAACAACAGGTTCAACCGGTGCCGCTTCTGTAGGTGCTTCAGTTGCTGGTGCTGTGGTTACTTCCGGTGTGGCAGGAGGCGTGGTGCATGCCGCTGCAAAAAGCGCAATCAAAACGAAACAAACCAAAACTTTCGAAATCTTAGACATCTCTTTTCCTCCAGTGAATATGACGTACAGTTGATTGTGTGGCTTTCAACTTGCATGTATCAAAACAGTCGATCCACCTCCTTTAGAATTTCATGAACCAGGATGAAGGTCTTTACGCCGACTTGCCCTTTGTCGACTCGCGGATCACCAATGAGGTGTCCAGTAAAGTTTCCTGGAGATCTAATGTCTCTCCCAGGATGAGATGGACAATTGATTCACCTGCGATTTTTCCAAGCGCCAGAGCTGGTAGGCGGATTGTGCTCAATGGAGGGGTCAGGTGAGCTGCGATGGGAATATCGTCAAACCCTATGATGGCAATGTCTTCAGGTATTCTTTTTCCAGCTTGATGGATGGCTTGTATCGCGCCAACCGCCACCACATCCGAAGCAACAAAAACGGCGGTCAGTTCAGGGACGTTTTTGAGCATACGCTGCATCGCCTCGTAACCACTTGCGGGCGTGTAGTCTCCTTCTTGCAGAAACAGGGGGTTCGGGGTGATGCCGTTTCTTTCCAACGCATTCTTGTACCCTTGCCACCGCTGCTGAGCAGAGGTGTACCCTAACGAGGCATTTGTAATGATGCCGATGGCAGTGTGCCCGAGGTCAATCAGATGCTGGGTAGCGGTAAATGCGCCTTCCACAGCATTGATATCCACAAATGGTATATGGGAGCCTTCAATTTGTCCCATCAATATGATAGGAAAGCCCTCATCAAAGTGCTGGATGACTTCGGTATCATCCTGACGGGGACCAGAAAGGATAATTCCGTCAACATGGTTTTCAGTGATGAGTTGATGGAAGGCTAAGGGTTTATCTGGGTTGATTGGTTTTAGTAAAACATGAAAACCAAAAGGCGCTACAGCTTGTTCGATGCTGACCATGACCTGCAGTAAAAACGCGTCTGCATAGACGTGGGTTGGGCTTTGTTGCAGGATCAAACCGATGGTAAGGGATTTACCTGATGCCAGTTTTTTCCCTGAAGCATTGGGATGGTAGTTGAGAGTTTTGGCGACTTCTAGGACCCGCGACCTGGTACTTTCGCTGATATTTGCGCGCGTGACGTTGTTCATCACAAACGACACCGTCGTCCGTGACACGCCTGCTGCTTTGGCTACATCCAAACTTGTTATCCGCTTTTTAGGCACTACTACCTCGTATTAGTAATACGTGTTAGTAATATTTATTATAGCGTTTTCTTTGGCGGAGTCAATAAGTAACAAAAAACTCTCATTTACTAAACTTTTACCAACTCTCTCGCCCATACTGCAACTTTGTCTTGGATTTAGCGTATATGAACTGAATCACTAAATGGACCCCTGTCGGTAGAGATGATTCGTCCATTGCTGGAAATATTATTCATGGAGGTTGTCATGACACGTAGTAATCGTTCGTCTCTTACAATCGGTGCACTGATGGTTTTGCTGGGCGGGGTACTCCTTCTCAGTCAATTCGTGCCCGGTTTTGGACGTATCTTCAGCGGTCCCAACTTTTGGGTCTGGATTGTGATTGGTGTGGGAGCTGCGCTCTTTCTCATTGGCGCATTGACCGGCTCACCTGATATGGCAATTCCGGGCTGCATTGTGGGCGGCATCGGCTGCATCTTGTTTTACCAGAACCTGAGCGGTGATTGGGCATCCTGGGCGTACATGTGGGCGTTGATCCCTGGTTTTGCCGGGGTTGGCGTTTTGCTGGCACGCGCTCTCGGCGACTCAAAACAATCTATCAGAAGCGGGGTCAGCACCATCATCAGCAGCCTCATCATGTTCATCATCTTTGGCACGTTGCTGGGCGGTATGTTCAGTGGACGGGGTTTTCTGGGCGATTACTGGCCGGTCTTATTGATTGCGGCTGGTTTGCTTATCCTTGTCAATGGTTTTATCAAGTGGAAGGATTAGGAGAGACACGATGCGACGCAATAATGTTTTTTGGGCAATTGTATTGTTAGCTGCGGGTAGTATTCTACTCCTCAATAACCTCGGACTCATCAAAGGGAACGTCTGGATATACCTTTGGTCGGCATTCCTGGTTTTCCTGGGTTTATGGATGATTTTTTCACCGGTGATCTTCCGGCACAATATGGAAACCCGCAGTTTGGCTCTGCCACTGGANNCCAGCTGCCAAAGTGGTATTCAAGCATGCAGTCGGTACGTTGCAGGTGCATAGCTTGTCTACCCCGGGGCAGTTGTTGTCCGGTACCTTTGGCGGGGGTGTGGAAGAGGATGTAGAACGAAAATCGAATGACCACACCAAAGTCACGCTGAAAATCCCGGGAGATGTGTGGATGGCAGGTCCCTGGGGCGGTAAATCTGAGGGATTGGCTTGGGATGTTGCCCTCACTGGCGAGATTCCGTTGACGCTCAAGTTCGAGACGGGCGTCAGCCGCTCAACCCTGGATTTGCATGATTTGAAGGTTGTTGATTTGAAAATTGAAACGGGAGCCAGTGAGACCGAACTGTATATGCCTGCGGCAGCCGGTTTTACGGATGCCAAAATTAGCTGCGGGGCTGCGAATGTGGTCATCCACATCCCGTTGGGAGTAGCTGCTCGAATTCATTCCGACGCCGGGTTGGCAACTGTTAATATTGACCCGCGTTTTGTAAAAACAGAGGCTGGCTGGGAATCACCAGATTATGCCACGGCAGCCAATAAGGTAGATCTGAAACTCGAAACTGGTATGGGTAAAGTTGAAGTCATTTCGTAATGGGAGACAAGACCATGAGAAAATTTGATTGGCGGTTTTTAGTGGGCTTACTGCTGGTGTTGGCGGGCGGGTTCTTTATGGCGCAGCAGTGGTTTGGGTGGGAAATGAGCGGATCGTTAGTGGGCATCATATTTGGACTGGCGGGGGCGGCGTTCCTGTATGTGTTGGTCAGCGCTCCAGACGCCTGGTGGGCAGTCATCCCTGGCTTAACCCTGCTGGGGTTAGCCCAGCTCATCATCGGCGGTGAATTTGCGCCCCGTTTCACTCAGGTCTGGGGCGCATCGATATTCCTGGGTAGTATTGGGTTGGCGTTCCTGATCATCTTCCTGCTTAATCGCAGCCGTTGGTGGGCAATAATCCCTGCNNCTGATAGCGGGTTGCAGGCAGGCGGTGTGTTGTTCTTGGGTTTGGGAGCGACCTTCTTATCCCTGCTGCTTATCAACCGCCCTGAAACCAAACGTTGGCCGTATTTTCCGGGCGGTATCCTGCTGGTTATGGGTGTGGTTATTCTGCTTGGATCAGCAGACTGGTTGAAATGGGTTTGGCCCGCGGCGTTATTGTTGGGCGGTGTGGTGGTTATATTCTTTACACTCCGTGGAAAGAAAGGTTCCAATGACTAATCGATTGATGCGCAGTCGTACGGACGTTATTATTGGTGGTGTGTGCGCTGGTCTGGGCAACTACCTGGGACTAGATCCCATCCTGGTGCGGATATTCTTTGTCCTGCTGGCAATTGTGGGCGGTTCAGGCGTGTTGGTGTACCTGATTCTATGGGTTATCATGCCGCGTGAAGACCAGGTGACTCCGCAAGGTGACCTGGGTGAACGAATGGGAGGTATCCGTGATGAGATGGTGGCGTCTGTCAGCCATCCTGACAATAAAGCCGGTCTGTATATCGGCATTGGACTGGTAGCCCTGGGTTTGTTTTACTTGCTGCGCGCGCTGGATGTTTCCTGGTTGTTCTGGTTGCAGGACAAATACATGCTGCCGGCGTTGCTGGTGGTGGGCGGCGCAGCCTTGCTCATCCGCGCTTTTCGAGGGAGGCAATCATGAAAAAACCTCACAGCCTGTTCTTCCCATTGCTCCTGATTGGCATAGGCAGTGTGCTGCTTGCCAGTAACCTGGGACTTATTCAAGGCAGCGGTTGGGATCTCCTGCTTCAATGGTGGCCTGCTCTGCTCATCCTGGGTGGTCTGGATGGGCTTTATAAACGGGATGGCATTGTTGGACCGATTGTGTTACTTGGGCTGGGAACGGTGCTATTGCTGGGTAACCTGTCCATTTTGCCGCTGACAGCCCTTGAAACCTTGTGGCGGTTTTGGCCAGTTTTGTTGATTGCCTTTGGGTTGGAAATTTTGCTTAGCCGTGAGCATGCCGCCTGGGCGACAGTGGTTCGTGTCCTGGTTGGG
The DNA here is from genome assembly GCA_002383615.1 of Anaerolineaceae bacterium UBA4081. Classification (GTDB taxonomy): domain Bacteria; phylum Chloroflexota; class Anaerolineae; order Anaerolineales; family Anaerolineaceae; genus UBA4081. Next base: position 4,359 of record DFYN01000179.1, on the reverse strand, counting down.
CTGGCTTTAGTGGCAGGCGTCCTTTGGCTTGCTTTGTCCGGGTCTGTCATCCGTGTGGACACCACCACCCACGAGTTGGCATTACCCGCGGCAGGTGCAACTTCAATGAATGTCTCGCTTTCTCCGGCTGCAGGTAAGTTGGAGGTTCGGGCAGGGTCATCAGACATGGTGGTGGATGGTAAGTTGTACCTTTCCACTGGCGAGACGATTACATCCAATGCGGAAATCGCAGGTGGGATTGCAACTGTGGAAGCGAGTTCCAACGGCTTTATCATTCAGGGCGCCAGGGCTATGGGTTGGGATGTCAACTTGAATCCCAAATTGCCCTTAAGCCTCATCACGGAGATGGNNTGGGCGATCTAAATGTCACCGACTTTACGGTAGAGGCTGCAGTGGGTACTGTGGAAATATATCTTGGCAACCAGGCGCTGACGGGTGTGATTGACAGCGCTGTGGGAGATGTCTTGGTGTTTGTTCCTCAAGACGCTGCGGTAAAAATCACATTGGGGACCGCTCTAACCATCCTTGATTACCCGGATGATTACACCAAACAAGGTGATGTCATGACATCGCCGAACACAACGGGCGGGTTGATTGATTTGGATATCAGCCAGGCTGTTGGGCGGGTAAAAATCGCATATCTGCCTTAATGGGTGGACAGCGTCAAAGAATAACGCCGGGTTTCCGGCGTTTTTCGTCCTTAAAAGTACTTCCCCCGCAGATTGAGGGGGGCAACCTGCAGAGGAAGCATCCTTAATATAACAAAGCATTTCCGAAATGGCAAGCAATTTGACCTATATTTGTTATATTTGTGACATATTCTTCCTCTGATTAAATTCCAATCCATATTTGGGAACTTTGTGGACAAATCAGCGTCTTACATTGTAGACTTCAATCGGTTCTTTAGGAGGAGCCATGAACAACAAAAGTATTATTGTCATAACCCTGATTGCCATTATGGCATTCGTAGCCGGCTGTGCCGGAGGAGGACCTGTGAGTCTTCCTTCACCTCAAGCGCCCATCCGCACGTTGTCTGCGTCCGGTACCGGGACCATCTATGTTGTCCCTGACCTTGCCTATATCAATATTGGTGTCCGCACTACAGCTGATGCGGTCAGCGATGCTCTGGAACAAAATAACGGTCAGGCGCAGGCTATCGCAACCGCTTTGACTGAATTGGGCGTGGAAGCAAAGGATATACAGACCTCCAGTTTCAACGTGTATCCTGCCCAGGATTACACCCCGGACGGTCAGATTTCCCGCAANNGCTGTGGTTCGGTCTGGCGCCAATACCATCAATGGTATCTCGTTTGATATCAGCAACAAGGATGAGGCGCTCAACCAGGCTCGGCAGCAAGCCATCGAGAAGGCAAAAACTCTTGCGAACGCAATTGCAGGCGAGAGCGGTGTCACCCTGGGTCAATTGCAATCCATTAATGTCTATACCTCGGGTGGCACAACCCCGATGTACGACGCCAAAGGCGGATACAATGCCATGGCTGCCTCAGTTCCGGTTTCAGCGGGTCAACTTGTGTTGACGGTCGAAGCGAACCTGGTCTACGAAATCAAATAAATGCGATTGGTCTAACAACGTCCTGCCCTCCATTTGGAGGGCANNGACAACTTCGTCAAGCGGTGAGTTGCCTGGATGCGACGAATGGTACCGGTCAGACCGCGCATGACCAGGCTATCGGTCCTGGCGCCATCGCGGAAGTAATCAACCCCGCGCAATATTTCGCCCTGGGTGATGCCGGTGGCGGCAAAGAAAACGTCATCCGAACGCGCCAGGTCATCCATACGCAGGACTTTGTCGAAGTCATAACCCAGTTCTTCACCCCGTCGCAATTCGTCGTCATTCCGTGCCACTAACTTGCCCTGGATATTGCCGCCCATACAGCGCATGGCGCAAGCCCCCAACACACCCTCCGGGGTGCCGCCGATGCCAATCAGAACATCAATACCCGAATCGGGCATGGCAGTCATAAATGCCCCAGCCACGTCGCCATCCGGGATCAGGCGGATACGTGCGCCAACCTTGCGTACCTCTGCGATCAATTCTGCGTGGCGGGGACGGTCAAGGATGAGGACGGTCAGGTCATTGACGCGTTCACCTTTGGCAATGGCAATCCGGTGCAGGTTTTCGGTGACGGAGGCTTCAATGTCAATAGCATCTTTGGCAGCCGGACCAACTGCAATTTTGTACATATACAGGAATGGACCAGGCACAAACAAGGTGCCTCGTGGCGCAAGCGCCACTGTGGCAATGGAATTCCAGAGACCGTGCGCCAAAGGGCGGGTGCCGTCAATAGGGTCGACGGCAATGTCTACATCCGGCGGTTCACCCGTGCCGAGGTGCTCGCCATTGTACAACATGGGCGCTTCATCTTTTTCACCTTCACCTGTGACAATAACGCCATTCATTTGAATGGTATTCATCATCAAACGCATGGCATCTACGGCTGCGGCATCTGCGCCATTCTTGTCGCCGCGACCCATGAAGCGACCAGCTGCCAGGGCGGCTGCTTCGGTCACACGGACTAATTCAAGTGCCAGGTTGCGNNTCCACGAAAAACGAAGGCTATGCCTCCGTGAGGATTACCACAGCCAGAGAATTAAGTAGTATCCGAGCGGGGCTGCCCATAACCAGGAGTCAATCCGGTCAAGCATACCGCCGTGTCCGGGTAGGATTGCGCTGGCGTCCTTTACATTGAACTGGCGCTTGAGCATACTCTCGCCTAAATCACCCAGCGGGCAAATGAGGCTAAGGATAACACCGAGGACAAGTCCTTTGTCCCATGTGATGGCAGGCGCTTGCAGGTGCCAGAGGGAAGCCAGTAACATGCCGCCTAATACGCCACAAATCACCCCGCCAATGTAGCCTTCCCAGGTCTTTTTCGGGCTGACGCGCGGCACCAGGGCATGCTTGCCAAAACGGCTGCCAATAAAGTATGCGCCAGCGTCTCCTATTCCAATCAACGGGATGACCAGCATCACCCACCACAAGCCGTCAGGCAGGTTGCGTAGAGAGATGAAGTAAGATCCCAACCAGCCAATATAGAGGATGCCCCCCAGCGTAATTACCAGGTCAACCCCTGATTTTGTCTCGCCCGCCTCGTAACGGAATAGGTAAGCGCCCATACTCGCAATCACCGCTGCGGTCAGCAGCACATCCGCATGTTGGAATCCAAAGGCATGCCGTGTAAAAACCAGCAAAGTAGTTGAAATTATCAGGATAATTCGCGAAGGGAAAAAACCGCCTTGGTGAAAGATTCGCCAGTATTCCCAGGCAGCGGTGCCCATAATGGCAGCAATCAGGAGGGTATACCACCATCCTCCAGCGGCAATGAAAGCAACACCAACTGGAATAAGGACGATAACCACCAGCAAGCGTTCACGCAGCATCCGGTGGCGTCTCCTCACACCCACTGGGGAGGCGACCGAATCGCCTTTCCCGGCAGGCATAGGATTCTAATGCTTTACGAAGTTCCTCTTTATCAAAATCCGGCCAGTAGACGTCGGTGATGTACCATTCTGCATAGGCTGACTGCCAGATCAGGAAATTGGAGATGCGCATCTCACCGGACGTACGAATAATCAAGTCAGGGTCGGGAATGTTGGCGGTAAACAAGTGTGAACTGATGACTTCAGGCGTCACTTCGTCGGGCGAAATGCCTTCACGCATAATGGATTGGACCGCCCACACAATTTCATCGCGTCCACCATAATTCCATGCCAGGCACAGGACCAGGCGGGAATTATTTTTGGTCATTTCCATGGCGTGCAGCACTTTTTCGCGCAGCAAGGGGGAGAGACCCTCCAGACGACCAATATGAACCAGGCGGACACCTTGTTGGTGCAGCTCTTCAAATTCCTGGTCAATCATTTCTTCCAAAATGTGCATGAGACCGGTAACTTCATCTTTAGGTCTTCCCCAATTTTCGGTCGAGAACGCATAAACAGTGAGGTAAGGAACGCCAAACTCAATACAGGCGCGAATGACCCGTCGCAGGTTATCCGTACCGGCTTTGTGACCTTCCAGCCGATGTAATCCTCGGGCTGCCGCCCAACGTCCATTGCCATCCATGATGATGGCAATATGATTGGGTAGCCTGGTAAATTGACTGTTGGCGGGTTGGTCACTCATAGTCTACGTTAGACTTCCATAATCTCTTTTTGTTTTCGGTCGCCAATGTGGTCCACTTCCTGAATCATGCGATCGGTTAATTTCTGCAGTTCTTCCTCGCCTTGCTTGAGGTCGTCTTCAGAGATCATCTTTTCGTGTTCATAATCCCGCAAGTCTTTGATGAGGTCGCGGCGGATGTTGCGAATGGCGACGCGCGTCTCTTCAAGGTGGCTATG
>DFYN01000074.1:5239-5832 GCA_002383615.1 Anaerolineaceae bacterium UBA4081 | reverse complement strand
AGGGTTCCCTGAGGTGGCTTTTGCAGGGGTTCAGGTTGGATAACAATGTCAATTGGCTGCTGGGGACGGGGTTGAGGAGGTGGCAGTTGGCGTTGGCGGAACTGGTGGATGCCCGCCCAAACAAGCAGTGGCGTACCAACCACGGTACCTACCACGGGATAGGGAACACCGGCGATTATCCCAAAAACCATGCCTTTGGCAATGGAAGATCCCCATTTTTCACCCGCCACGAAATGCTGGACGAGGGTAACGGTTGCAAAATTAAGGATACCCAACGCCATCATAGTCGGCAATAGCGCTGCCAAACCAAACCCGCTGAGCGTCTCAATTCCTTCGACGAAAAACCAGACCCAATCCAGCGCTATGGTGACCAATGCGGCTAGAAAATGGATGGGAGGTTGGTTGGAATTATCTGGCGTAGGTTGCGGCGTGCTATTCATGGATGCAGAATCCTTTTATTGTTATCTATATTAAGTTGTATTCTTATATAGTATACGCCATTCTATCGCTCTGGTTGCATCTTCCCCCGGGTGGATGACTAACAGGTCCATTCGTTCTATAATCATATCTATGAGCCTGCGAAAAACCACCTC
>DFYN01000074.1:2966-5200 GCA_002383615.1 Anaerolineaceae bacterium UBA4081 | reverse complement strand
GGCGAGGTTAGACAAGTTGCAGCGCTGGTTGAGGCAGGCGGTCAAGGGCTGGAAGCCATACCTTCAAATGCCATCGGTGGCGTTGATTCAGGCAATAGATCCGATGCAGGCTGGTTGGTTTATGACAGTGAAATTTGGCTGGTTGGCAAGACAGCAGATGGCGCGCTTGCCCACCGCTGGCGTGATGAAGATGAGAGTCGGCAACTATCCCAATTAAAGCTGGTTATCCATTTACAACCCATATCTGATGCGTCCTTGAGTGATTCAGACCGGTATGCACTGGCAGTTCTGCAAAATGGACAACCAACTTACTTTTCATCACAAAACGCATTCACAACAACTGGATATGCCTTGATCCAGGATATCAAAGGTGAATCCAGTATCCTGATGACCCTGCAAATTCCGCGGGTATCTTACCAAAAGGGGCAATTACTCAGCAACTACCTGCTTATCATCATGGTAGCAGGCGGCTCTATCTTTGCCATCATGACCTGGCTGCTCATCAGCTCGCTGGTCCTTTCACCACTCTTACGGCTCAACCGTGAGGTGGCAGCCATCACAACCAGCGCAGACGCCTCGCAGCGGTTGTCTTTATCCTCACGACGGGATGAGCTGGAGCAACTCAGCCGCAACATTAACGGCATGCTGACCGCCCTGGAGCAGGCTCAGGCACAGGTCAGGGAGGATGAAAACCGATTGGCGCAACTGACGGGTGAAGTGCAGGAGGCAGAACGGCGGCACCTGGCTCAGGAACTTCACGATGAGATTGGTCAAGCGCTGACGGGGTTACGCCTGATGTTGGTTCGCGCTGAAGAATTACCCGTAATTCAACAAAAAACACAATTGAAACAGGCACAATCATTGTTAAATGACCTTGTTGAGCAGGTCAGGCAGTTATCGCTCAACTTGAGACCGACCATGCTGGATGACCTGGGCTTGCTCCCCGCCTTGCTCTGGCACGTGGAGCGATTTCAATCTCAGACAGGTATTACCGTCGATTTTACACACGCCGGACTGGAATCGTTGCGGTTTCCTCAGGACATCGAAACAGCTGCCTACCGATTAGTGCAAGAGGCGTTAACGAATGTTGCCCGGCACGCCTGTGTGCAGCAAGTCAGCTTGTCCGTTTGGTGTCGGGATAATAAATTGACCATCCAGGTGGAGGATGAGGGTAATGGGTTTGATGTGCCATCTGCGCTTTCCCGTGGCAGTACTCGTGGCTTACCCGGGATGCGTCAGCGGGTTCAATTCCTCAAAGGAAAGCTGACCATAGATTCTGCAATTGGCGAAGGCACGCGCTTGCTGGCTGAAATCCCCATCCCACCGACCGGGGTGTCACCATGACCATTTCTATTGTCCTTGTGGAAGACCATACCGTGGTCAGGCAGGGGTTGCGTACACTTCTGGATTCGCAACCGGAAATTGATGTGGTTGGTGAAGCAGCCAGCGGCGCTGAAGCACTGGAGCTGGTTGATCGGTTTCATCCCCAGGTCACCATCCTGGATTTAATGATGCCGGGGATGAGTGGCTTTGAAGTAACCACACGTATTCAGGACCTCACCCAGGTAGTCATCCTGTCCATGCATGCCAGTGAGGCGTATGTGGTGGAAGCCTTGCGGCGAGGAGCCAAAGGGTATGTCCTCAAGGATGCTTCGTCTGAAGAACTGATTGCAGCAATTAAAGCCGCTGCTCTCGGACAACGATACCTATCCGCTCCCTTTTCAGATCAGGGGCTGGCTTCTTACATAGAGAAGGCGAAGTCCAGCCCGGCAGACCCTTATGAGACTTTAACCCGGAGGGAGCGGGAAATTTTCAAATTGGTGGCTGAAGGTCTATCGTCGCAAGAAATCTCAGCAGCGCTATCCATCAGTCCCCGCACCGTGGAAGTGCATCGCGCGAATCTAATGCACAAATTGGGGTTGGAAAACTCGAGCGATTTGATTAGGCTGGCATTACGGCGGGGAATTATCACTTGATGTCAATAAGATGGCAAATTGGGGGCAACCTTTCAAAACTGTAATCCACAACCGCTGCATCTACGGGTAAATACTTATAGGAATACCTGACCAATCCGTTTATACTGTCACTAGGTGTATCGGCGTCGATATGCCGAAGTTGTCCCATTAAGGAGACGGGCGGATGGGCAGAAATTTTCAAAGACAATTACTCAATAAAAAAACCCTGGGACAAGCCATGGTGGAGTTTGCCCTTGCCTTGCCAATATTCCTGATGCT
>DFYN01000074.1:2233-2928 GCA_002383615.1 Anaerolineaceae bacterium UBA4081 | reverse complement strand
CGTGAGGCAGCCAAACGGGCAGGAATTATCTCAGGTATTGAAGACGCCAACATCCTTATTCGTTATGACCCAGGTCCCACGGATACGGAATTCATCGATCTACCTGCCTGCCCCCAGGAAGTGACCATGGGCGACCGCATCCTGGTACGCGTCCAGGTGACCTATACCCCTCTAATTGGTTTGATTCCGGGGCTTCAACCTTTTACGATGACTTCGATTAACGCTCGAACGATTGTGAAGGATCTGGACGTCCTTGGTACACCGGGACCTTCTCCTACACCCAGGAAAACCCGCACACCTACTTTGACGCTCGTCCCCACATTGACGCGCACAATAACGCTGGGACCTTCCCTCACCCCGACTTTTACTCGCACAGCCACTATTGAGCCAACTTTGACTTTGACCCCAACAGAAACGCTGATTCCTACGATTACGTTGACATCAACAATTACTCCCACGGCGACAGACACACTGGAACCAACCCTGACTCCAACCTATTGTCCTCCAGAGATTTGCGAACCGACCGCAACAGCAACTCAGACGCCAACCAATACTATTACGCCCACGTCCACACCAGATTGTACTCACCTGGTCCTGGGTGGAATCAGCCATTTTTCGAATAAGAAAGACACCTTAAAAGCCTACAACCTTGGGTCAAAGACCGAAACGATAAAGAGCATCTATGTCGCCTGGAC
>DFYN01000074.1:229-2100 GCA_002383615.1 Anaerolineaceae bacterium UBA4081 | reverse complement strand
CTCATGAACTTTCAGATGGCTCACAAAAGAACTGAAAAAGGACAAGCGCTGGTGGAACTTTCGCTAAGCCTGATAGTCTTGCTGATCCTGCTAAGCGGGATGGTGGACGTCGGTCGCGGTGTCATCCAGTACCTGGCTATCCGGGACGCCGTCCAGGATGGCGTTATCTATGGCTCCATTAACCCCAGCCACTGCACACAAGTCCAGGAGCGAGTACTTTACAATTTGGAAAACCTGGGTACCTTTGTGGTGGATGTCAGAATTGATGGATTGGAATGCTCCACGCTGACGCCAGAAGAAATTTGTGCTGGGCGTGAAATCATTGTCACGGCTACCCAGGATGATTTTTTGGTCACGATGCCATTTTATGGCGCATTATTGCCGGATAATACCATGACCTTATCCGCAACTGAACGCGGCGAGGTCTTACGTCCGGCGTGCCCGGAAACACCTTAGGAGTAAGCATATGAAACAGATCAAATCATCAGAGCGCGGTCAAATTGTGGTATTGCTGGCGTTGGTTTTAGTAGCTATGTTGGGCGTCACGGCATTGGCGGTGGATGGTGCGACCATATTCTCGGATCGGCGCTTTGACCAGGGAGCTGCCGATGCTGTCGCTTTGGCTGGCGCAGGAAAAATTGCTGTTGCGCTCGAAAATGGATTATGGCGTTATGAGACCTTGGAATGCAATGCAATTCCTACTATCCTAGCCAATGGCAGGCAGGTTGCCATTGACCGGGCTGCAACCAATAGTGTCGTCCTGGATGGGGATATATCCGACAACCATGGCGTCCAGGTCACCTGCTATGATGACCCGACCACTGCAAATGGCAGCTATAAAGATAAGTATATTGATGTGACCGTCATGATCACCAGCGTACCACAGACCTCTTTTGCGCAATTGGTGTTTACGGATGAACTGAAGAATACTGTTAAAGCGGTTGCCCGCGTCCGTCCGCGGACAACCCTCTCTTATGGATATGCGATTGCATCCATGGGTTCAGGTTGCGGCAGTGATGGTGGAGGTATTGATATCCATGGCAGTGTGGAAGTGGATATTCAGGGAGCGGGCATCTTCTCCAACACCTGTTTGAGCGCTGAAGGTACCAAGGTTTCTGTGGATGTCACCGATCCGCATAATCAGCAAGGCATCAATTATCGGACGACGTTCACTACCAGCGGCAGTCCAACATTTAATCCTTTGCCAACCGCGGGTGGCGCCCCTATTCCGAAGCGGACTGTACCACCGCCGGATTGTATCAGCGGACCCAATACAGATATCAGTGACAGCGCGACATTGAACCCTGGAACGTACCGAAGTATCTCTCTCCATAACGGGATATTAACTTTAAATCCAGGACTTTATTGCATCACCACTGGTGGGTTTGTCGCCAATGGCGGAACGATTATCGGAGACGGTGTCACCATATATATCACCGGGGGTGGGTTTGATGTAGGCGGAAATGTGAACGTCAATTTGAGTGCGCCAGTTACTTATGTCTACCCTGCCATCAAAGGAATGCTCATTTATATGGCAGAAGAGAACACCAGCGGAGTTGCACTCTCGGGTAATTCGACCTCAGCATATTACGGTACGGTTTATGCACCGGACAGCGATATCTTGGCAGGTGGAACCAGCTCGATGATTCCCACCCTCAACACCCAATTAGTGGGTAAGTATGTGGAGGTCTTTGGCAACTCTGATCTGGATATTATCTTCAACTCAACCGACCAGTTCCAATTCCCGAGCAGTTTGGATATGATGGAGTAATAATGTAGAGATTAGAGAGTAGAAAGCAGGTCAATCAGGTTGCATTAGTGTTGAAAAACAAACCGCCACCGTTTTGGTGGCGGTTTGTATAATCTTCCTT
>DFYN01000074.1:0-218 GCA_002383615.1 Anaerolineaceae bacterium UBA4081 | reverse complement strand
GGCGAAATTATACCTTAATCTTGACATCCAGCCTACGGTTCCAACCGCGGCGCAAGCCAGAAGATGCGGTCGCCGTCGGCGCTGTCACCTGCTGCCACCTGGATGATAAATGCCACCGCCTTGCCCTCCAACCCCAGCGTGTCCAACCGCTGATCTATCCTGGTCAGCTCTCCGTCGTAGCTCTCTTGCCCATCATACAACACTTCTTCGGGTCCGCC
>DFYN01000012.1:7344-7638 GCA_002383615.1 Anaerolineaceae bacterium UBA4081 | reverse complement strand
GATCTCCGCTAAATGGGTCGGCGTCAATTTAAGGGCATCTGCCGTGATGCCGCGCTCATTCACCATTCGAAGCACGTCATTCATCATCCAGTTGGATACGCGCTTGGCATCCCCACCGTATGCAGCCAGAGCTGACTCAAAGTAATCGCTGAGCGCTTTTTCACCTGTCAAAATATCGGCGTCATATTCTGGCAAACCATACTGGCTCATGAAACGTTCCCGGCGCGCCAGCGGCAATTCGGGCATATTTGCCAGGATGGAAGCCCGCCACTCATCTGTCAGCCGAATAGGCAA
>DFYN01000012.1:5682-7338 GCA_002383615.1 Anaerolineaceae bacterium UBA4081 | reverse complement strand
GTTTCGCGAATTTGGCGGTCAATTTCAGTTTTAATGGATTCACGAACTGCATCAATAGAATTCACATTCTTGATTTCAGTTTTAGGGTTCAGGTAGTCTGCACCTTTTGGTCGGATGGAGACATTCGCGTCACAGCGCAAGTGAGCCTTCTCCATATCCGCCTCTGAAATCCCCAACCAGCGCAACAATTGGCGCAGGCGGATTAAGTAAGCTGCTGCCTCATCTGCACTGCGTAGGTCTGGACCAGTCACCATCTCAATTAACGGCACACCGCAGCGGTTAAAGTCAATTAACCGCCGTCCGTTTTCTGTTTTGGTCTTGCCGGCATCTTCTTCCAGGTGCAATTTCCAGATACTGACCCGGCGGACATAGCCCGGCATGGGTAGATCCAACCAGCCACCTTTACCAATGGATTGGTCAAACTGGGTGATTTGGTAACCTTTGGGCAGGTCAGGATAAAAGTAATTCTTGCGGTCAAAGAAAGATATTGGGCGAATTTCAGATTGCATAGCTGCCGCCAATAAGACAGCCTTCTCAACCACCTCACGATTCAATACAGGCAGCACACCTGGCAAGCCGCAACATACCGGACAAATATTCGTATTGGGTGGCGCTCCCCAGGAATCTGCCTTGCATGAGCAGAATATCTTGGTGGTTGTATTGAGTTGAATGTGGGTCTCTAATCCAATTACGGCTTCATATTCCATGGAAAATCAATCCTCCATATGATCGTGGTCTCACTGTGCGCCAAAATCGATGACGTAATAACTTCCATATGGGCTGCCATCAAGGACAACAAAACTGATGCCAATCTCAGTAAAATCTGCGTTGAGGATATTGGCACAATGCGGTGCAGACGCCATCATGGCATCCACCGCTACTTCCGGCATCCCTGCACCACCCGCATAGATGTTCTCAGCATACACCTGATAAGGATAACTCTGCCGCGCCAACCTGTCAGGTAAAGTGCTGCCATCCGAACCAATATGGCTGACTGACCCATTGCAGGAGATATCCAATGCATGCAACAATGCGGCTTTCACCAGCCTGGTTTCAGGTGCTAATATCCCCAATCCATTCTTAGTACGAACCTGATTGATAATTTCCAAAATGCGGCTTTCCATTAGCGTATCACTTTTCGCATTGCAGCCATCAAAGGGATTAACCGTAGGTACGCCTGGTGTACTGGTAAATTCTAAGGGCATACTGGTCAGGACAACCTCCGACCCACAAGAGTTATCCATTGAGCAAGCTGACACAAGCGTCTCTGGGGCGGTCATCCCTGCACCAGCCTGTTCATTCACTTGAGTGGTATCTCCCGTGATTGCCATTGGAAGTTGACAGGCGGTCAGGCTGAGCAGCAATGCACAGAATGCAAACCTCCACCCCAAGTGCTTGATACCCTGCACCTTAATTGACTCCAGCGAATATGCCTGGCTTTGTTTTCCGCCAGGCAGCCGAGGCAGTCTCCCGTTCAAACGCTCGCCCAATCTGCAGCAGAGTTCCTTCGCTGAAGTCCGGACCGAGGAGCTGGATGCCAATCGGCAGTCCAGATGCATCCAAACCACCCGGCAAGGAAACCCCCGGTACGCCGGCATGGTTGGCTGGCACAGTCAACTGGTCTGCATACTGCATCAACACTGAGTTGCCATACAC
>DFYN01000012.1:3346-5640 GCA_002383615.1 Anaerolineaceae bacterium UBA4081 | reverse complement strand
TATTGCGCAGCGCTCACGTACATCCCCATCAAAATGCGCAGCTTGGGCTGCTTGCCAAAACCTTCTGCCCGCGTGCGGCGATACATACCTTGTAAATCACTGCGAACATCTTCGGTGCGGTGTCCATATTTGACGCCATCATAGCGATGCAGGTTGGAGGCTGCTTCCACCCGGCTGATGACGAAATAAGCCGGAATGCCATAACGGGTGTTGGGCATCGGCACGCCTTCCACAATCTCTGCACCCTGCTTTGCCAACGCCTGAGCTGCATCCATCACACAGGAGGCAATTTCAGCCGGGATTGGCTGCTCATCAAATCCGTCCGTATCAGGGTTCGGGAACACAATACGGAAGTAATCAGGTGACAATCCTATCCGCAAACCACGGATATCCCGTTCCAATCCCGCAACGTAGTCTGGCACCTCAACCCTGGCAGCGGTCGCATCCCGTCGGTCCGCTCCCGCAATCACTTGCAGCATCAGGGCGGCATCTGTAACATTCCGTGCCACAGGTCCTGGGCAGTCTAAAGATGAAGCAAAAGCAATCAAACCATAGCGGGATACCCGACCATAGGTGGGTTTGACGCCCACCACGCCGCAAAAAGCGGCAGGCTGGCGGATGGAACCTGCGGTATCTGTTCCCAATGAGAGCGCAGCCTCGCCCGCTGCCACGCTGGCTGTACTACCGCCGCTCGAGCCGCCCGGGACATGGGCAGTATTCCAGGGGTTGCGCGGGCTGGGTTGGAATGCCGATGACTCATTAGATGAACCGTAGGTGAATTCATCCAGGTTGACCTTGCCGATGATGACAGCGCCGGCTGCTTCAAGCCGTTCAACAGGTGTCGCAGTATAAGGGGCGATAAAGCGCGCCAGGATCTTTGATGCAGCAGTAGTCGGTGTGTCCTTGACACAGAAAATATCTTTTATAGTGACGGGCACACCTGCCAACAAACCAGGGTTTTCGCCTGCGGCAACCAGTGCATCAACATCTTTTGCCTTCGCCAGGGCTTGTTCCGCGGTCAGTGTGATAAACGCATGGACTTTCTGCTCATCTTCAGCACTCATCGCAGATCCATCCAGGGAACCTGGTCGTCCATCTACCTGCGCCACCCGCTGAAGTGCAGATTCGGTCACCGCGGTCGCGGTCACCTGTTTTTCGCGAACCAAACGGGCAATTTCAATTGCAGAATAATCACATAGATCCATGGTTAGCTCAAAGTGGTATGCGGAATGTCAGGGACGTCAATATATCGGTTCGTGACCGCTGGCGCTTGTGCCAGGAGTGCATCCGGATCCGGGTAAGGCAGCCACTCATCCTCGCGGGGTTCCGGGCTTATCTCAGCCGGGAATAGGACGCCGTGTGCACTGGGTTCCACGCTGTCTGCCACAGGAATGGCTTCGAGGACATGGATGGCTTTGAGTTGTTGGTTAAGCTGGCTGCGGATGTATTCCGCTTCCTGCTCATCCAGTTGAAGCGCTGCCAATTCCACCAAATGGTTAAATAATTCACGCGATAATTCTTCGCTCATACACATACTCCTTACAGGGTATAAAACACCAGCCGGAAGATGCCTCCCGGCTGGTGCAACTGCCGATTTGGGCGCTGCCTAATTATACACGTGTGTGTACAAAGTCGCCCAATCACTCAGGTTTCCAGCATTATCCTTCACCCGCACCCGCAGGTAATAGGTCGCCTTAGTCTCCAGGGTGATTGAATACTTGGCAGTCGTCACAAATTTTGTTCCGGTACCTGCCGGGTCGGTTCCAAAATAGACATAGTAGCCGGCAATACCACTGCCTTCATCCGCAGCCCCGTTCCAGGTGAAGCGCGGGGTTCTCTTGGTGCCAGTCTCTTCTACTGCAGACGTTGGGGGGGTAGGAACCGTATTGTCAAATTTCAATGTATACGGTGTAGTGATAGTGAGGTTGCCGACATTGTCAAACGTGGCAATGCGCAGGTAATATATGCCGGTGGTTACTGCAGGCGGGTCATAAAACTGGACGGGCTGAGGCGTAAATAGACTGATGTCCGCATTCGGGTCTGTACCCCAGTATACCCAGTAACCTGTCACCGCACCGCTGGACGTTTTGGAGTCGCCCGGGTCACTATTGGCAGTTGTCCAGGTAAAGGAAGGATCACTGCCTGTGTTTTGGAATGTATTATTAGGGATGCCATTAACTTCAGTGACTGTCTTAACTCCTGCTGGACCGACATTGTCAAATTTGTAGATGAATGTCATCCACTCCTTGGAAGGATTACGAGCCCAATCCAGGGCACGAATCTTCAGGAAATAC
>DFYN01000012.1:1764-3341 GCA_002383615.1 Anaerolineaceae bacterium UBA4081 | reverse complement strand
ACAACCTGGTAACCATAAAGCACATCTGTGCGGAAGCCGATGGGGTCTTCACCACCGCTAAATGTGAACAAGGGCTTTTCGTCACTCGTCCAGGTAGTATTACTAATGACGCCATTGTCAACTGATATATTGGTTAAGTTATTTGGGATAACTGTATCGTAGTAGAAAACTGCTTCTTCTGGTAAAGGTAATAGACCCGACATCGGATCATATTCCTCATCCATTGCCACCAGTCTCCAATCTGATGTATTTCCCAACATATCCATTGCCTTGACGCGTAGATAATAGGGTGTATTACTGGGGACCTTTGCTGGGTCAAAAACCGAAGATGAATAGAATTTACTATTGTCTACCCCATTGATGTCCTGACCCCAGTACACATAGTAGCCCTTTATGCCAGAGCATTTATAAGCTTCCAAAATGCCATCATCATTAACATCTAAAGGTATGTAATCTCCCGCTACTATTATCTTAGGCGAGTCATCATCGGCGTGAACGCCTTCTACCCATGAGAAATCAAATTTCGGATCTGCTGATTTGTTTTGAATCCCACGGGTCGCACCGGAAATTCCAATATTCGCAAAAAATGGAGCATACGGGGGTGTGGGATCATATTTAAAGATGAAAACCGTCTTCCAATTTGACTCAGTATATGTGACAGGTTTGCCAGGTTGCGGTGCAGATGCATATCGAATTTTCAATCTCAGGTAAAAAGCACCACAATCTGCTGGAATTCCAGGTTTGAGCTCTACTTGTTTGGCATCATGCCTGATTTCAATCCATCTATCCGAAACACCCGCAGGATCAACGCCAAAGTAAACGGCATATGAAAACATGCTTTTTGTGACATCAAATAAGAATATTGGGTCACCATTTGTTTTTTGCCATGTGTCGCTCTTGGTACCTGAACGTTCAGTCACATTGCTTACATTGGGCATGGCAGTTTTGGTGGGTGTCGGTGCCGGTGTTTTAGAAGCGCCAGCCGTCGCTGTAGGACCTACCGATTGAGGAGGCGCAGTAAAGGATACCGGCGGCAGGGTGATAAACGGCGTTAACGTTGGGAAAGGTGTGGTCGTCGACAGGGACACCGGGGTTCCTTCAATTAATTCCATGGGCGTCAAGGTCGTTTGATAACTCGGCACTTGATTGACCGGTGTGGGTGTCCATAAAGCNNGGATTCATCGCTGAATATGGGTTGTTGAACACCACCCCTACCCAAACGATCAGGGCAATGATAGCCAACAACGCAATCAGGGCGAGAATATTCCAAAAGGTATTATTTCTAGTATTACTCATTGCGTGCACCTCCTATTTTTCTTGCTTGGTGCAATATATATGCCGTGTTTGTAAAGAATGAGTCCAATAATTAGTATAGTGTCTAGTAATCAGCGCGTCAAGCACTCAATGACGCAAAATAAGCCACCTAAGGAATCTGTTAACTACCCGCAATAAGTCCTTCCGCCACTTCTTGAGGTCGCTTTTCTGCTTTCTGCAGCCCCAGTAATACCAATACCGGCATTAGTCATCCTGTTGAGGTGAGCAGCCCAATCTGCAAGCCAAATTGGCGCGCCACCCAA
>DFYN01000012.1:1506-1753 GCA_002383615.1 Anaerolineaceae bacterium UBA4081 | reverse complement strand
CTCATCATCATGAGCTGCAGGGGATCCAGCTTTACATCCGGGACAAAACAAACCATGAATTTGACCAGGGTCATTTTCCACAACACGCCAGTAGTGAAGCGCAAGACAGGTAGACCCGGTATGATCGTTCAGGTATGAGTTAAATATCTTAAGGGAGTAGGCAAGACACGGTCGCAGCAAGAACAGCCGCGCTCACACCGCAGGCAAAGTTGACCCAATCGTTATTCAACCACTTCCAGCCACGCAC
>DFYN01000012.1:0-1483 GCA_002383615.1 Anaerolineaceae bacterium UBA4081 | reverse complement strand
AACAACCCTGCCAGGCAAATCAGGACGCTCCTCGTCAGGATAACCTGCCAGTGCAGTCCTGCAAAGGCATCCACACCGGCGGATACCAACGCGACAAAAGCTGCCCCCGCCAGCGCTGCCCCAGTGCCTACTAAAGTGATGGCGCCTGACGTGCCGTAAGGGACAACTTGCCCGGTCGTCATTCGGCGCGGCGCGGATCGACTGAGAACCCCTAATTCGGTTGCCCAGGTGTCTGCATTGACGGCTGCCAGTGAAGCTGCCATCGCCAACCAAGCCCACTCCGGTTTGCCAAACAGAAACCACACCATCAATAACCCGCCTGCCAAGCCGCCGTTTGCCAGCACCTGCCAGGCATCCCGGCGGGAACCTTTGGCATATTTCTCATCCAACTTTTCTTTGCGTTTCTTGAAAAGGCGGGATAAAGCACTGGATGAGGTAAAAAATGCCATTAAGAGGGCTGTTCCTGTCCAACCGCTTAGTCCAAAAACAACCGTTCCCAGTAGCCAGGCTGCCAGAGCGCCACTCTTAGTGAGCGCCTTAAACCAGTATGAAACCGCTGCTATGGCGCCAGCAAATATCAATCCCAAAATAATTTGCTGCCAGATTGTCAATCATCCCCCTAAGTGAATATCAAGATAACAATTACTGAGACAATCAACATCACACCTGTGAGTATCGACCCCGCCCAAAGGATAATCGCAAGGATGTAGCTGTCCTGCCGCCGGAATAGATAAAGACCCATAACCAGGTCAGCTAAAAAAACCATAAAGTTCAAAATCGGTAATAGCAACAAACGTTCAGTGGGAACCGATTCCAAAGGAATGCCCTGGGCAGAGAAACCCAGGGATATCGTTGCCTGCGTTGGTGCAAGCAGGCTGACCAAAACAAAGAGCATAACCGAGATACCGAAACCTGCCAAAATCAGTATGCGTGCCAGGCGGTTTTCCCAAACCTTCAACAGATATGTGCCTGGCTGTACTGAGTATCCCTTGACGACAGCCAGTGAGCCCATTTCCATCGCCTTTTGAATCGCCCGGTAAAATCCAGTTATATCTGTGGGCGAGATGATGTAGACCTTCTGTGTCGCAGCAATCACGATCATATGGGCGTGGTCGGCAGCAAGGTACTCCACTTCACCCAATTCTGGAGATTTGACAGTGCCAAGATATGCACCTGTAAACCCCAGGCGCGGCGCAGGTAAAGCATAACCCAACTCCGCCAGGGGGCGGATCCATTCCACTTCCGCCAGCGGGAGGTCGACGACCCTTAACCCCCAGCGGATGCGCAGCAAATCCCGGTTGATTGCATAGTAAGCCGTCAACAAGGCATAGCCCCGATATGCAACCAGCGGCATAATTGCCAGAATGATTAATGCCAAGACAAGAAATAACACGAAGTAAGCGCCAATATTCTGTTGCATCGCCAGCCAGAATAAGGCAATTCCCACTGCCAGCAAAACCAGGGCAGCGCCGGCATGCACCAG
>DFYN01000029.1 GCA_002383615.1 Anaerolineaceae bacterium UBA4081 | reverse complement strand
GGACTGCAGTCGGCGGCGGACTGAGCCCTCAAAATCCCAAACAGGTCAAAATAAGGTATACTAACCCCGGCTATGGCTACTGACCACATCCGCAATTTTTGCATTATTGCCCACGTCGACCACGGTAAATCCACCCTGGCTGATCGAATGCTCCAATTAACCGGAACAGTCTCCAACCGGGATATGATGGAGCAGATTCTGGATACCATGGACCTGGAGCGGGAGCGAGGGGTCACGATTAAGGCTTCCGCAGTCCGAATGATGTACAAGGCTGCTGACGGGCAAACCTATGAACTTAACCTAATCGACACTCCGGGACATGTTGATTTCAATTACGAAGTGAACCGTGCCCTGGCTGCCTGTGAGGGAGCTGTTTTAGTGGTTGATGCAACCCAGGGTATCCAGGCTCAAACCCTGGCTAACCTTTACCTGGCTCTCGAATCAGACCTGACGATTATTCCTGTCATCAATAAAATCGATTTACCTTCTGCCCGACCGGATGAGGTAGCCGAGGATTTAAGCGCACTTTTGGGAATCCCAGCCGCATCCATCATCAGAATTTCTGCCAAAGATGGATTAAATGTGGCGGCTGTCCTCGAAGCGGTGGTGGCTTTGGTCCCCTCACCTAAAGGTGATCCGTTAAAACCGTTGCGTGCGATGATATTTGACTCCCATTATGATTCGTACAAGGGCGTTGTGGGTTATGTCCGTGTCATGGAAGGCACCATGCATGCCACGGATATGCTGCGCTTGATGACAACGGCGACAGATATCCGCCCTGTCGAAATTGGTTATTTTGCGCCAGAAATGCGTAGTGATGAATCCCTCACTGCCGGGGATGTAGGTTATATTGCGACCGGGTTAAAGACGGTCCGCGAATGCCGTGTGGGCGATACGGTTACTACGGTCAATGACCCGGCTACGGAAGCCCTGCCAGGCTACCTGCACCCCAAACCAATGGTTTTTGCAGGCATTTATCCTGTTGATGGTGAAAACTATCCGGATTTGAAGGAAGCGCTCGAAAAGCTTCAACTGAACGATGCTTCGCTTATCTATGAACCTGAGACGTCCCAGGCGCTAAATTTTGGATTCCGCTGCGGTTTTCTGGGTTTATTCCACATGGAGATTATTCAGGAGCGTTTGGAGCGTGAGTATGATCTGGATATTGTGGTTACCGCCCCTTCTGTTGAATATGAAGTTGTCCTGGTAGGCGGCGAGGAGATAAAAATCGATTCGCCTGCAGAACTGCCGGACGAGAGTACGGTTGTAGAAATCCGGGAACCCTGGATGAAATTAGAAATCATCACGCCGACTGAATTTTACGGAACCATAATGGACCTGGTCACCAAGCGGCGTGGCACATTCCTGACCCAGGATTATCCTGCGCCGAATCGGGTTCAATTGATTTTTGATATTCCCCTGGGAGAATTGATTGTCGATTTCTTTGACGAGTTGAAATCACGGACGCGCGGATATGCATCCATGGATTATCAGCTTGACTCATACCGGGCAGCGGATTTGGTGAAGCTGGAAGTGCTGGTCGGTGGTGAGCCTGTGGATGCGCTGGCGTCGATTGTCCATAAAGAGGATGCTTATCACAAAGGTCAGCGGCTGGTCACGAAATTAAAAGAATTGATTCCCCGGCAGCTTTTTGATGTAGCTGTCCAGGCATCTGCCAGTGGACGGGTCATTTCCCGCGCGAATATCAAGGCTGTCCGGAAGGATGTACTTGCCAAATGTTATGGTGGCGACATTTCCCGGAAGAAGAAGCTGCTTGAAAAGCAGAAGAAGGGTAAGCGGCGCATGAAGATGGTCGGTGCAGTTGAGATTCCCCAGGAAGCCTTTTTTGCTGTTCTGAAACTGGAGGATGAATGACCATTGCAGAGCCAAAACAGGCAGTCTGGCGAGGAATAGTCAGATGGCTGCCGGGCGTCGTCATCAGCATAGCTGCTTTTGTAGTCCTATTCAGGTTCGTCAGTTGGGAAGATATCACTGCCACGTTTAAAGTAGTCCAATGGCAGGTAGTATTATTAGCGGCGGGTTTGACGGTGATATCCCTTGGGACTCGTGCGCAAGCCTGGCGCATTTTACTTGGCGAACGGCATCTCACTTTAGGACGAGCGTATCTGGGCATAAGCGAAGGCTACTTGTTGAATAATATCCTGCCTTTTAGGGCAGGTGAGGTAGGGCGTGCGGTCTTTATTGGACGAGCAACTGGAATGGGTCCGTTTTTTGTGCTTTCAACGATTGTGATTGAACGGTCTTTTGATATTGCCATGGCAGCGATTTTGCTGCTTTTGACCTTGCCATTAGCTCTGGGTTTTGGATGGGCAAAACCAATCGCCATTGGCGCCTTAGCAGCGGTGATTGCGGGGTTGGTCGCCCTTTTCTGGGCTGCGCGCAAACGTCTGCAGGTGATGACCTGGTTAGATAGCAAGCTGGGTCGTTGGTCATTTTTTCGAAATAGACTGTCACATTGGATCGATTCAGTCTTACAGGGTTTTTCCGCACTGACCAGTCTCAGGCAACTTCTACTGTCATTATTCTGGATAGGCTTGTCCTGGTTGATTTGGGTGTTGATGTATTGGGTTGTCTTAAGGATGGTTGTCCCAGAAGCACCTATATGGTGGGCTGCCTTTGCTGACTCGGTTTTAGCAATGGGCATTGCAGTCCCATCAGCGCCCGGATCACTGGGTGTGTTTGAGGCTGCCATGGTTGGTGCGCTTTCTTTGCTGGGTGTTGACTCTAGCATATCCCTTGCTTATGCCATTTTGATGCACCTGATCCAGTACATAGTTACAGGTATATTTGGGGTCATCGGTTTGATTAAGGAAGGTCAGTCATTTTCGTCGCTGCTTTCCTCGGTCACCCGGCAACCGCAAGAACCGCCATCTTCGGTTTAAATAGGAGACCTAATTTCATGGGAAGACATTACTTTATTACAGGTGGAGCGGGGTTTATCGGCTCGAATTATGCAGCGCGCTTATTAGAACGGGGTGAGAAGGTGACTCTTTACGATAACCTTTCACGCGCTGGCGCTCCCCTCAATTTGGAATGGCTGAGGAACACGTATGGAGATTCCAGCTTTGAAATGGTCAAGGGGGATGTCCGCGATGCAGACTCCCTCCGAAAAGCGGCTTCAGCCGCAGATGTCATCATTCATCTGGCAGCCCAGGTGGCGGTAACTACCTCTGTTACTAATCCACGCGAGGATTTTGAGATTAATGCGCAGGGGACGTTTAATGCACTTGAAGCTGCCCGGGCGTCCTCCCGNNTTGAGGAACCGACCCGCTGGGCGTACGACGGATTGCCTTTTGGCGCTGCAGAAACCCAGCCGTTGGATTTCCATTCACCATATGGTTGCTCCAAGGGAGCTGGCGACCAATATGTGCGCGACTATGCCCGAATCTATGGCATGCGCACAGTTGTTTTCCGCCAAAGTTGCATTTATGGCTTACGGCAGTTTGGCATTGAAGACCAGGGTTGGGTGGCGTGGTTTGTGATTGCTGCGGTTAAGGGGCATCCTATCAGCATTTACGGCGATGGAAAGCAAGTTCGCGACCTACTGTTTGTTAATGACCTCGTGGCTGCCTATGATGCTGCCATTGACCACATTGATGTAACTGCCGGCGAAGTGTTCAATCTGGGCGGCGGCAGAGATAACACCATCAGTATTTGGACAGAATTCGCCCCTATGCTTGAACGAATGGTAGGGAAGGAATTGTATGTCAAACACGGGGATTGGCGCCCGGGCGATCAACGCGTGTATATCTCTGACATTCGTAAAGCTGAACGGGTACTCGGATGGAAACCCCAGATAAACGTTGAAGAGGGTGTACGTCTCCTGACGGCTTGGGTCAAAGAAAACCAGGACTTATTTTAATATCGTTATGCGCATCTTAACTGTCTTAACCTATTACAGACCTCATACCAGCGGATTAACCATATATGCTGAACGTTTGGCGAAAGCATGGGCGAAGCGTGGTCATGAAGTGACAGTGTTGACCTCCCACTATATGAAGGAATTGCCTTATGAGGAGGTGCAAGAGGGTGTGAGGATTGTGCGGGTACCGGTCGCTTTTCGCCTGTCAAAAGGCGTCATCATGCCAACCTTTGGCTTCCAGGCAAACCGTGAGGTCATGGCTCATGATGTGGTGCAATTGCACTTGCCGCAGTTTGATGCTGCGGGTGTTGC
>DFYN01000007.1 GCA_002383615.1 Anaerolineaceae bacterium UBA4081 | reverse complement strand
TCTCTGCACCACAACTCCAGCATTTTTGCATGTCTTCTGCCAGGAAAACGATGTCCTGGTTCTTCTCCTGCCAGGAAATAACCCGATATCTGTTGGCTAGTATTAATCCTGCCTCAATTTGAGGTGTCGTTTCTAAGGCAGGGGATTCCTCTAAAGGCTGGATAGGCGCTTCTTCCAGGTCTGAACCCTCAACTTTTGATTCTTCCGCCTCCTTGCGCAGTTCCACAGATTTGAGGCGATCCGCTTCATCAGAAAATGCTCCTGCTGTTGGGATAGCACCCGCACCCAGGTCATGGTCAGGTAAATCCCGGGTTACCAATGGCAAGTCTGGCAGCAAACCTGGACCGGTTTGGTCATGATCCGCCTCAGGAAATCCGCCATTGTTTTCTGGTGCAGGCTCAGATAAAGGGTTACCGCAATGTTGGCATATTAATGCCTCGTCCCGGTTTTCCTTCTGACATTTGCGACAGATAATTGCCATTTCAATCTCCTGATAACCTATTATTCATCTTTTTCTGACCAGAGCTTAAAGTAAATTGATCCTGTTGTCTTCTTTATTCGCGGTTGCCTTTACGGATAACCCGGGCGCCCGGATCAACCCGGAATGCGCCTTGCTTGTTGCTGGTCAGGTCGCAATCTTCCACAGATGCGCTTGAATCTCCATGAACCCACACTCCCTGGTACCCATTAGAACGAATCGTGCACTGGCGCAATGTTGGATAACCACCTTCCCTGACCTCCACGCCTGTATACGAATTGCCCTGTATTGTGCAAACCTCCACCATCCCACGACCGCCNNACCGGTGCAACACACTTCTTGATTTCAACCCCGCTGAAGGTGTTGCTGGTAATCTCGCAATCTTCCAGCAAGCCTCCTGCGCCTTCGTTAAAGTAAATCCCGCATTGCAGTCCTTTGTTAAATGTAGATTGCCGGACTGTGGGCGCTGCCCCTGAACGGACTTCCATGCCTGCCAATGCCTGCCCCCATACCTCGCAACGCTCAAAGGTGCCCCGTCCATTGTCCCGCACGAATATACCCGGGTAACTACCGTCATGGATTTTGCAACGTGTGAAGGTAGGTGTTCCACCTGTGGCAACTTCAACGTTTGCCAGTTTGGAAGCACTAATGTCACAATCCGTAATTGTTCCAGCGCCCTTCTGTTGCACAAAAATGCCTACGGACTGTCCGCCCCGAATGGTACAGGATTGAATCGTTGGATTGCCTTTATCCCGGATTTCTATTTGAGACATGTGATGGTTGAAGAAGTCACACTGGTCAACATGCCCCTGGGCTTCCGCCCAAACTAAAAGACCAGCCTGTTGACCTTCATAAAACCGGGTGTTCCTGACTGAAGGATTGCTTTGCTGTCTAATTTCCATACCGGAAAAAACATTCCCGTAAATCTCACAATCTTCAACGCTGCCGCCAGCATGGTCATACACCATGATGCCGCATTCACCAGAGTTGTGGAACCGGCAGCGCCGGAAGACAGGCTGAGCGCTTGCGCCATGCACNNCCGCTCACCACGTCCACACAAAATTGTTTCTGACCATCGCCTCCTCGATGACGGATGGTCAACCCGCTGATGAGGGCTGAAGGGGTATCCAACTTAAGTGCCGTTCCGCCGCTGGCTTCCAACACCACTGAACCATCTACGACTTCTGCCTGTAAGGTAATCGGCTTGGTGATGAGGAGGGCTTCATGGTAGTCGCCCGGTCGAATGATGACCTTGGCACCAGTTGGAGCAGCAGCAATAGCGTCCCGCAGGGTTTTGAATTGACCTGTTCCATCTTTGGAAACGACATATCCACCTGTTGGTGGCGGCAACACTTTCTTAGGAGTAATTGGTTCTCCAGAAGGATCAGTTGGAACCTTAACCTTGTTTCCTGCAAAATCCACAGGTTTGCTGGGTTCCAGTAAAGCCATATGGAATTCATCCATCGTTTGGAAACGGTTGTCGGGCATGAGTTCCATTGATTTCTGGATGCAGTGGACAGTATTAGGAGTTATATACGGCACAATCTGGTCAAGGGGAGTAACTGGTAAATTATTAAGCCGGTCCACACTTTCTGGCGGCAGCTCGCCACTTAGCATCACATACATAGTCACACCAAGCGCATACACATCGCTGCGCTGGTCTGTGGTGCCGCTCCCATATTGCTCAAATGGCGCATAAGGCGGGGTGTAACCGCGTGCGCCCCTGACTGTTTTACTGCCCGGGTTAAAAAGCTTTGCTATCCCAAAATCCAAAAGGAAGGCGTTACCAGATTTGTTGATGCGGATATTCTTGGGTTTGATATCCCGGTGAATGATAGGCGGGTTTTGATGATGGAGGTAGATGAGCGCTTCCATCACCTGACTCGCCCAGCGCAAGACATCCGTTTCGGGCAACCTGCCATTGGCTTTGACCATATCCTCCAGGTCAGCGCCGTCAATAAAGTCCATAACCAGGTAGAGGATAGACCCGTCCTCAAAGTAATCAGTAACGCGAGGTAAGTGGGGGTGATTCAGGGAAGCCAAAATTCGTGCTTCTCGTGTGAATTGGTCCCGGAAATCCACTTCAGATTCCTGGTTTTCTTTTAATGCAACCGGGATGTTCAAGCGTAAATCCCAGGCGCGGTATACCACACCATAGCCGCCTTCTCCCAATTTGGAGGCAATTCGATAGCGATTATTGACGATAGTACCTACAGATAATGCCATAACTAAATCCAGTCAAGCCGAAGGGTTCTTTCAGTCATAAAGGTTTGCGCCAGGTTCCACTTTCACGCGAGCCAGCGGGTTGGTTTTGAGGTTGCTGCCCACGTCCCAGCAGGCTGCCCCGCTAAACAGGTCAGGTTGAGGATGAGCCGGCGCATTTACAAATGCCAGCCTGGCATCCGGAATGGCGAAGGGTAATTTTGCAGAGTTCGCCNNCAGCATCGCATGGTCATAATCCTGGATGTCAGTGTATCGTCCGTCCTTCATCAAGGACATGGCTTTAAATAAGACATCAATAAATTCCATCACCAGGAAGCTTGAACCCTGGTCCTGAAACCAATCAAATACCCTGGGAAAGTTGGGGTGCTTCAATTTCACCAGGATTTCTGCTTCCCGTTGAAATTGTGCCACCACNNTGATATTTGCCGGGCGATTCGGTAGCGGTTAACCAGGATTGTTCCAGGTTGGAGTTCCCTCATTGCCACCCTCTCTTGGTAAACATCATCCTTCCCCATTTGGGCTATGGAGAAGGATGACTGACCTACTCACGGTTGCGACTGCGGGTCACCTTGCACCCAGGTTCAATATCAAATGCACCGGAGGAATTTCCAGTCAGGTCAGTGTCTTCAATGGTTGCCACCGCGCGGTCGCTAATTCGAATACCAGCGCCACCATTCCGGTTTATCCGACAGCGGCGAACAATCATGGCGCCATCATCGTCAATATTGATGCCCGTCATGCCATGTCCAAACACTTCACAATCCTCAAACACGGCTTTGGCGTGGTCGTACACCATCAAGCCAATATTTTTCTTGACGTCATGCAAGCGCACTCGGCGCATGATGCATTCAGATTCCTTATGAATCATAGCAGTCGGCATACCCGTGGAGGTTACATCACAATCTTCAACCTCCAGGTGTCCCTGACCTACGTTGATGGCTGTGGAGTCCGTAATTTGCCGCATGGTGAACCCACGGATAAGCGCTGTTTGGTCACATAGCATATCCACGCACTGCCATTTGCTCGTTTCAAGAACGATATCCTGCATGCGACCATCGCCGATAATGGTAACCGGTTTCTTGATGTCCAGGTTTTCTTTGTATGTTCCAGGTTTCACCATTATCGTAGCATTGTTCGGGGCAGCCAATAAAGCTTCGCTAATGGTTCGAAACTGACCATTCCCACGCGCATCCACAACCACCTGGTTTCCTGAAACAGCAGGAGACCGTTTGGGCGGGGGAGTCACACTGACGCTTCCACCACCTCTGCCTGATAATCGCTTGAAACTGTCCCGTAATCCACGCAGCCCATCTGAGATGCCTTCATCATGTTCAGGTTCGGGTGGTAAAGGACCAGAGCCGCCACCCCCCAGCCTGCGAATGCTATCCTCCAGGGCGCGTAATGGGTCTTCATCTTCATCCGCTGTTTCGTGGTGCGTTTCAGGAGGTTTGGGATCAGTATGATCTGGCAGCGTTTGGCAAAGGGCAGCCTTAAACTCTGCAATTGAACTCCAGCGGTGCGTTTGAGGTAATTCCAATGCCCGCATAATGGCACCTTCAACACCAGGCGAAATGGTGCCTACCACCTGGCTGGGCGGAACCAACGGCGTACCCATCAACCGTTCGACGCTTTCTGGCAGCATCTCGCCGGTCAGGAGCATATAGGCTGTGGCGCCCATGGCATAAACATCACTCTGCGCATCCGTGGATCCGCGTCCGTATTGTTCAGGCGGCGAGAACATGGGGGAAATTGCGCGTGCACCCTTAGTGGTCGGTGAGTTGGGGTCATACACCTTGGCAATTCCAAAATCGACCAACATGGCTTGACCTTGAGGGGTTACTTTAATGTTGGCGGGTTTAACATCCCTGTGGATAATAGGCGGGTTCTGGGTATGGAGGTACGTCAGTGCGTCGCACACCTGCCCCAGCCATAGCACCACGTCCGGTTCGGGTAACCGCCCCTGCTGGCGCAGGCGCATGTGCAAGTCATCGCCTTCTACAAAATCCATCACCAGGTACAGGTTGGGACCCATCTGAAAGTAATCTGTCACACGTGGCAAGTTTTGATGGCGCAGTTGGGCGAGAATCAACGCTTCACGGTTAAATTGCTGGGCTGATTCAGGTGTGTTATCCAACAATTCCTTCAGGGCAACACCAATATTCAGGCGCAAGTCCCACGCACGATAAACCGCGCCAAAGCCGCCCTGGGCAACCAATTTGACGACCCGATAACGTTCATTAAGTACTTCCCCAGAATTTAAAGGTGTTCCCGACATTCGCTTTACCTCGCAAATAAGGTTAGAACCATTTTTGTGTTAATTTATCTATTGGATATTCTATCCATAATTTATCCCAATAGANNTTATCCACGCCGCCATGGGCGTTGGCAACCTCCACCAATTTCTGGCAGGCTTGCTGCGGAGAACTGGCTTCCATCACAATTTTTTGAAGGTCAGCTTCAACGACCATCTCCCATAAGCCGTCGGAGCAAAGCAGCAATCGATCTCCCGGTTGGAGGGTGTGTTCCGCCACATCAATTTCCAGCGCAGCCTTGTCGCCCATGGTTCGGTAAACGATGTTCCGCTGCGGATGAGAACGCACCTCCTCCGGCTTGATGACGCCGCTGGCGACCAGGCGTGCCACCATGGAATGGTCAGTGGTTAGCGCTTCAATGCCATCAGCATTTATCCGATAAGCGCGGCTGTCACCCACATGTGCCAGATATGCCTTGCTACCATCCATGATTGCCATCACCAGGGTCGACCCCATGTCAGTGCCCATTTCGCGACGCATATCCAGCAATGACCGGTTCGTGTCATCAACCACCTGCTTCAACCACGCCAGCCAATCCTTCCCGCCTGTTATCCCAGCTTCAGTCCCAAATTCAGCCGCAGCCTTTAAACCGATANNTGCGCTGACGCGACTTCGCCGGCAGCATGCCCCCCCATCCCATCCGCCACTACAAACACGCCTAGAGGTTGATTCACTGAGACCTTTGTGCGGGTTAGATCCAGGGCAAACAGACTGTCCTCATTCAAGTGCCGGGTGCGCCCCACATCTGTCAGTCGTCCCACTTGATATGCCACCGGTCGCATGGCTGCCAATTCTACCAGCGCCTGGTTTAGTCCTTCAGCCAGGTCTGCACCGCTAATGTAACCTTCACCCAGCAACGCTTTTGTAAAGAATTTGCTGAGCGGTGCTGCAAGGGATGGGTCCGCCCCACTGAAATCTGATTTATTGCTAAGCCAGGTGTAAACCATCAGGGCAAATTGCCGCAGGCTCCGCGCGCGAACCTCAGCCGGTACGGGTTGCTCACGGTACTGCCAGCCTTTAAAATTCGTCCAGGCAGCCTGCGTTCCATCCAAGCCTATGGCGCTTTCCCGCAGGGCACTATTGCAACTCATTCCCAAGTCAAAAAGGACATCCAGCGCGGATGCCAGACCAACCGTCCAGGCACCCACCTGTGCGCGCTCCTTCAAGTTGGGCAGTTCCTGTGTTTCCGGGATGACCATACAATGCCGTACAACGCCGCCAATTTTTTCGTCAAAAGCCAACAGGGGCGGACGGATAGCGGAATGGACAGGCGTAAGCGCAATGACTGCCGCCAACTCCGGGCGGATGGGTTGCAGCGACTCTATAAGCCGCAACCGCGCTGGTTCAGATTGCATCATTTTTCCACAGGCAACGCAATAGTCATTCCCTTCCACATCCACAAAGCCGCAATCTGGGTTGCTGCACTTGCGGATCTTCCTCTGGCTGACTTTGCCCCGCTCACGCACAATGTAATGAATCTCGTCAGAACCAATCATCTCAATGGAGAGCATCTGAAATCGTCCCGCAAATATGGCACCCATCGGACGCTGCACCATACCGCGGCTGCCGGTCAACGGTCGCGTATTGGAGTGGGGTTGGTCTGCCAATGCTTTTGTGCCGCTGATATCCAACTGCCGGGTGGCAGCGCTGAGGAATGGACGCGGCTCCTGAGGCAGCAGTTGACTGCATTTACTACAAAAGCGTGATCCTTCCCTGTTTTCATGTTGGCAGTTTGGACATATCATCATCCTCTCCTTATTCTCCGACCGGCGGAGTATAGCCGCGATTTTGAAATGTTAACTTCACCGCCCCGCAGGCAAGCAAATCACCATCCTGGAGGATGTTCCAAATGGTTGGTTGGTCATTTACCCAGACGCCATTCAAGGAACCCAAATCGCGAATACATATCTCGCCCGCTTCTTCATCAAAGAAGATTTCGGCGTGCCGGGCAGAGACCGATTCATCCGCCAATTCCACAGTGCAGCCTGCCGCGCGTCCGATCACTGCCGGTAACGCAGGCAGAGGGATTTCTGTGCCGTCCTTATATATAAGGGATAATCCTGCGGATGATTCCACCGTTTGTTGAATAGGTGCCTCTGTTTGATTGGTAATATCGATTGGTATTTCAACAATTGGTCCGCCTTCGGGTTCAGCCGATATTTCAGCCAACTCGCCTTCGTCAATCATTGGCGTTTCGCCCACCTCATCATCTGTCGGTTCCAGGATTGGAACAGCACTGGCTTCGGTCTCTTTACGGACTAATTCCATTTTGGAGGTTTTAGGCTGGCTTCGTCTGCGAGGGATAAAAATCATCACCAACGTTAATACTAAAAGCGTCAGGAAGACCAACGCTATCATCCAGCCTATCATATCCGCGCTCATTCCAGGTTCAGACGATGCATTGAGCGTATTCACCTCAACCCTCCTGTATCGGTATAGAAACCCGCCAGACGCTCCGGCAGATGCCAGAGTAGCCCCCCACAGCTCGCTCGACGTGAATTAATTATACAACGTCCACCATAGAACGCAATAAGCAGAGTGACACAAATGATTGACAGGCAGGGATGACAATGATATTCTATTAGTCAAAGGTTGAATATTCAATGAATATTCCCAGTGACCCATGCCCCGAAATTGCCCTGCTGGGCTTCCTGCTGACTGAGTCCTTGCACGGCTACGAAATCCATCGCCGCCTGACGCAGCCAGGCGGTCCCGGTGCTGTCTGGCATGTCAAGCGTTCCAACGTATACGCCATGTTAGACCGCATGGAAAGCGCCGGCTGGTTGACCAGCCAGGCAGAACCCGCCGACCCGCGCCCACCCCGCAAGCGATTCACACTGACTGATAGCGGTCACCTTGTATTTGAGAACTGGCTGACTTCGCCTGTCGCCCATCCCCGTGAATTGAGGCAAACTTTCCTCCTAAAATTGTATTTTGCCAACCTTGCAGGCGNNGATGGACCGTTTGCACAAATTGTGCAATCCTACCGTCTGTATCAAATTAAGGCTGCCTGCCTGTGGTTGGCGGAATGCCTTTCCCAAAATTCCATCAAAAAGGACTAAACCATGAAGACTGCATTTCGCATTGGCACAATCGTTGTACTGGCTGCAGCCATCCTGAGCGCATGCGCGCCCGTTGCAGCAACACCCAAAACTCTCACGCTGACGGACGCCCTGGGTCGCACTGTGGACCTGCCCGGCATCCCCCAGCGCATTGTCATTGCCGGTAAAGCCAGCGGCTTGTTGGTCAATGCCTATTACCTTTTTCCGGGCTCCGATGAGCGCTTGGTCGGTTACGAAAACAGGATGCAAACCAGCAATGACTTTATCCCACTGGTCTCGGCTGGCATAGCAAACAAAAGCCTGCTGGAAGTGGACGCGGCAGCCGAGCAGATTGCCCCACTCAAACCGGATTTGGTCATCCTGAAAACATACATGAAGGAAAAACTGGGCGACCCGCTGGAACAGCTCAGCATACCAGTGGTCTACCTTGAAATGGAAAATCCAGAGCAGTTCACGCGCGACATTCGCATCCTCGGCGCCGTGTTGGGTGATCCAACCCGGGCAGAGGACATCGTCAAGTATTACAGCGATATTGCCGACACCATCACGGGGCGCACCGCACCATTGGACAACGCCAACCGCCCTACCACCCTCCTGTTACAATACACCAGCAAGGGCGGAGAAGTTGCCTTCAACATTCCACCCGCCGCCTGGCTGCAAACCCAGATGGTTGAAATGGCAGGCGGGAACCCCATTTGGAAGGATGCCGGGACCGGCAGCGGCTGGCAGGTGGTCACCCTCGAGCAAATTGCCGCCTGGAACCCGGACCAAATCGTGATCGTGGATTATAAGGGCGCCGCACCCATGGTTGTCGCTGACTTGCAGGCAAACTCAGAATGGCAAGCGCTCAAAGCTGTCCAATCGGGCAACTTACACGCCTTCCCGGTAGATTTCTACTCCTGGGATCAGGCTGACCCCCGCTGGATACTGGGGTTGACCTGGCTGGCAACCACCCTGCAGCCGGCGAAGTTTAGCGATTTGGATGTCAAAGACAGCGTAAATGTCTTTTATCAGCGCATGTATAATTTAAGCGAAGAAGATGTGAACGCGAAAGTCATGCCCCTGCTGGAGGACGACCTCAAGTAATGCCGCTCAAGTCAGCCTCGCGGACTGCCTGGTTGTTAATGGCAGCAGCAGTGATTGTGCTGCTGCTATCAATTTTCATTGGTCGTTATCCACAACCTGGATTGATGGACCCGTTCTTACTCTCCACCGACACCCTGGCGCAGCGCCTGGTGCTGAACCTGCGCCTGCCGCGCATCATCGCCGCGCTCCTTTTAGGCGCCTCCCTGGGTGCAGCCGGTAGCACGCTGCAAACCCTGTTCCGCAACCCGCTGGTTGAACCCGGTTTCCTNNAATCCGCTGGTCATTGAACTGGTGGCAGCCGCCTTTGCCATGCTGGGCTTGCTGCTGTCTGCCTTCATCGCCCACCGCCTGCGCTATGGCGGCTGGGTGCTGCGCTTGCTGCTGGCAGGCATCGCCGTCTCTGCCCTCTTCTCTGCCGGGGTGGGCGTGCTCAAGTACCTGGCGGATCCGCTCAAGGAACTGCCCGAAATCGTATTCTGGCTGCTGGGCGGCTTATACTCGGTCACCTGGCGGGATGTGCTCTACCTGCTGCCAGTGGTAATTCCAGCCTTGGCTGTCCTGCTCCTGCTCCGCTGGCGGTTGAACCTGCTGGCGCTGGGGGACGAAACCGCCGCCTCGCTGGGTGTCTCCGTCCGGCGTGAGCGCGCAGTCATGCTCACTGCTGCCGTAGCCGCTACCGCTGCGGTCATTGCCGTCGCGGGCGTGGTGGGCTGGGTCGGGTTGATAGTGCCTCAGGTTGCCCGCCGCTGGGCTGGGGCTGACACTGCCCGCAGCCTGCCCCTTTCCATGGGCTTGGGCGCCCTGTTCACCCTCATTTGTGATGATCTGGCGCGTACACTCTTACCCGGCGAACTGCCGTTGGGCATCCTGACCTCCCTGATAGGCGCGCTGCTCTTTATCCTGTTCCTGATGACCCGCACGGTCAAGGTGGCGCGATGACCTCCCTGTTGGACGCCTGGCGCCTCACGTATCGTTATCCACACGCCGCTGATTGTGCAGTCTCCGATGTTACCTTGATGTTAGAGGCAGGCTCGCTGACTGCCCTGCTGGGCGCGAATGGCGCTGGCAAGACCACCCTGCTGCACTTGCTGTTGGGAATGCAGCCTGAACTCAACGCTCAGATTCGGCTGGATGGGCATAAACTCAGCGACCTGTCGCGGCGTGAGATCAGCCGTTGGATGGGATTCGTCCCGCAAAGTGAACACCTGCCCTTTGATTACAGCGTGCTGGAATATGTCCTGCTCGGACGCGCCCCCCACCTGGCGCCGCTGGCAGTACCGGGCGCTGAGGATGTGCTCGCCGCTGAAGCAGCGTTGGCAGAAGTGGGCATGACCGCGCTGACTGACCGCCCCATCCCGGAACTGAGCGGCGGGGAACTGCAACTGGTGATGATTGCACGTGCCCTTGCCCAACAGCCCAAAATCATCTTACTAGATGAACCCACCGCCCACCTGGACCTGGCGAATAAAGCCCACCTGATGAGCCTGTTGAAACGCCTGACGGAACGCGGCATCACCATCCTTGCCAGCCTGCACGACCCGGAGACTGCAGCAGGTAGCGCCAGCCATATTATGCTGATGCGGCTTGGTTCCATGTTGGCGTCCGGACCCACCGCCGAGACCCTTACCGCACATAACCTGTCGGAGACCTATGGGGTGCCGGTGGCGGTGCAGCGTGTTCAGGGTCAATGGCTGATTCGTGTGATTGGGGAGGAAAAATGAAGCATCCAAGCCTGGTCTTGTTGAGCGGCGCGCATGACGCCGGAAAATCCGTCACCTGCCATCACCTGATGGAGCAAGCCCGCCGGATGGGTCGCCAGACCGCCGGCATTCTTTCGCCGGGCATTTACACGCAAGGACGCAAAACCGGCATCGCCGCCATGGACGCTCAAACGGGGGCGTACCGCAACCTGGCATCCCTGCGCAACGAGGACGACCCCGACGGCATCCAGACCATCCACTGGACGTTTGACAAGTCAGCCATTGATTGGGGCAATGGCGTGCTGGCGGATGCCTGCCCGTGCGACATACTGATTGTGGATGAGTTGGGACCGCTGGAATTAACGCGCGGGGAAGGCTGGCAGGCTGGTCTGGCTGCCCTGGACAGCCG